>NZ_JBJJLR010000002.1:0-230617 GCF_046230975.1 Pseudomonas sp. KCJK9058 | reverse complement strand
CGCGGGTGCTTTATGGCACGCGGGTATCGCTGCTGTTCGCCTTTGCCCTAACCGTGGTCAGTGTGCTCATAGGCGTGGCGGCGGGCGCCCTGCAAGGCTACCACGGGGGCTGGGTCGACCTGTTCGGCCAGCGCTTGCTGGAGGTATGGTCGGGGTTGCCAGTGTTGTATCTGTTGATCATCCTCAGCGGTTTCGTCGAACCGGATTTTTGGTGGCTGCTGGGGATCATGGCGCTGTTCTCCTGGCTGACCCTGGTCGACGTCGTGCGCGCCGAGTTCCTGCGTGGGCGCAACCTTGAGTATGTAAAGGCTGCGCGGGCGTTGGGGTTACCGGACAGTCAGGTAATGTTGCGGCATATCTTGCCCAATGCCATGAATGCCACGCTGACCTATGTGCCGTTCATGCTGACCGGGGCGATTACCACACTGACCGCGCTGGACTTTCTGGGCTTTGGCATGCCAGCGGGCAGCGCCTCGCTGGGCGAGCTGGTGACCCAGGGCAAGCAGCACCTGGAGGCGCCGTGGCTGGGCTTTACCGCGTTCTTTGCGCTGGCGGTGATCCTGTCGCTGCTGGTGTTTATCGGGGATGCCTTGCGTGAGGCGTTTGACCCCCGACGATGAGTTTTCAGGCCTGGCCTTTTCGCAGGCTTGTGCCAATACATGATTCAGGATGTTCACCCATGCACGACAGCAACAGCCTCAAGGACTACCCCCAGGTACGGCAACTGGCGATCCGATCGCTGTTCGAGATCATCGAACAGTCCAGCGAAGGCACGGTGATCGTCGACCGCCAGGCACGCATCGTCTGGATGAACGAACGCTACGCTCGGCGCTTTGGCCTGGCCGACGCTGCCAGTGCCATCGGCCAGCCGTGCGAAACAGTGATCCCCGGCAGCCTGATGCGCGACGTGGTGAGCAATGGCCGCCCCATCCTGCTGGACATGCTCGACACGCCGAACGAGCCGTTGGTGGTCATGCGCCTGCCCATCCACGATGACCAGGGCGCGCTGATCGGCGCCATTGGCTTTGCCCTGTTCGACGAACTGCGCAGCCTATCGCCGCTGCTCAAGCGCTACGCCAGCATGCAGCAGGAACTGGCCTCGACCCGCTCGCAACTGCGCGCCCGCCAGGCCAAATACAGCTTCGCCCAGTTCGTAGGCAGCAGCGCGCCCAGCCTGGAAGCCAAGCGACGCGCCCGGCGTGGCGCCGGCAGTGATTCGCCCGTGTTGCTGCTGGGCGAAACCGGCACCGGCAAGGAGCTGCTGGCCCACGCCATTCACGCAGCGTCAGCACGGGCACACAAAGCTTTTGTCAGCATCAACAGCGCCGCCATCCCCGAGACGCTGCTGGAAGCCGAATTCTTCGGCACCGCGCCGGGTGCCTTTACCGGCGCAGACCGCAAAGGCCGCAGCGGCAAGCTGCAACTGGCCGAAGGCGGCACGCTGTTCCTCGACGAGATCGGCGACATGCCGCTGGCCCTGCAGAGCAAGCTGCTGCGGGTGCTGCAGGAAAAGGAATACGAACCGGTCGGGTCGAACCAAATGCTGCGCAGCGATGTGCGCATCATTGCCGCCACCTCCATCGACCTGCAGGCAGCCATGGCCCGCGGGGCCTTCCGCGCCGACCTGTATTACCGGCTGAATGTGCTGCCGATCGAAGTCCCGCCGTTGCGACAACGGCTTGAGGACCTGCCCGCGCTGTGCGAGGCCATATTGGCTGAGCTGGGCAGCCAGTACGAGCTGGAAGCTGAAGCGCAGCAACTGCTGGCCAGGCATGCGTGGCCGGGGAACATTCGCGAGCTGCGCAATGTGCTGGAGCGCGCGACCCTGCTGGCGGATCAGCCCCGGTTGGGGGTTGCGGACCTGCGTGCGGCATTGGGGCCATTGAGCCCGCTGGCTGAAGCGCCCGTGCGGCAGCGCTACCGTGACGCGTGCGAGGCCTTTGAACGCGACCTGATTGCCGGGGCGCTGGCCGAACAGGGAGGAAAAGTGCCAGAGGCAGCGGCAGCCTTAGGGCTGGGGCGGTCGACGCTGTACAAGAAGATGGCGGCACTTGGTCTCTGATTGGAGACTTTTGTTTCTGATTTGAGATTACCGCCAGAGCTCCGCCCTTTAACACAGGCAAGCCAGCGATGGGCTGTAAGGCAGCCCATGGCGTCTCTGAATGTAGACACAGACTTCTAACAAAACCCTTTAACCCTTACAAATCAGCCAGTTACATAGTTGGCACGATTCCCGCTATCTCCTGCTCAACGATAAAAACAAGACTCACCCAGGAGACCCACCCCGATGACCGTGCTCATCGCACTCGCTGCTTTGGCCTTGCTGATGCTGGCCGCCTACCGCGGTTACAGCGTAATCCTCTTCGCCCCCATTGCCGCCCTCGGCGCTGTCCTGCTCACCGACCCTGCTGCCGTCGCCCCTGCGTTCACGGGGGTGTTCATGGAGAAAATGGTCGGTTTCATCAAACTGTACTTCCCGGTATTCCTGCTGGGCGCGGTGTTCGGCAAGCTGATCGAGCTGTCCGGCTTCTCCCGCTCGATCGTCGCCGCGGCCATCCGCCTGCTCGGCACCCGCCAGGCGATGCTGGTCATCGTACTGGTCTGTGCCCTGCTCACTTACGGCGGTGTTTCGCTGTTCGTGGTGGTGTTCGCGGTGTACCCGTTCGCCGCCGAAATGTTCCGTCAGAGCAACATCCCCAAACGCCTGATACCGGCCACCATCGCCCTGGGTGCATTCTCGTTCACCATGGACGCCTTGCCCGGCACCCCACAAATCCAGAACATCATCCCCAGCACCTTCTTCAACACCACCGCCTGGGCCGCACCGTGGCTGGGCCTGATCGGCACGCTGTTCGTGTTCCTTACCGGCATGGCCTACCTGCAGCGCCAGCGCAACAAGGCCCTGCGCGCCGGTGAAGGTTATGGCACCGACTTGCGCAACGAACCGGAAACCGCTGCCGACCTGAGCCTGCCCAACCCCTGGCTGGCGCTGTCGCCGCTGATACTGGTGGGGGTGATGAACCTGGTGTTCACCCACTGGATACCACAATGGTATGGCCCCAGTCACAGCCTGCAACTGCCAGGCATGAGTGCACCGGTACAAAGCGACGTGGCCAAGCTGACGGCCATCTGGGCTGTGCAGGCCGCGTTGTTGGTGGGCATCCTGATGGTCCTGGTGTGCGCCTTTGGCGCCATTCGTACACGCCTGGCCGAAGGCACCAAAAGCGCGGTGGGCGGTGCCTTGCTGGCAGCCATGAACACCGCTTCGGAATACGGCTTTGGCGCGGTAATCGCCTCGCTGCCGGGTTTTCTGGTGCTGGCCGATGCCCTGCGCGGCATCCCCAACCCCTTGGTGAACGAAGCCATCACCGTGACCTTGCTGGCCGGCATCACCGGCTCTGCTTCGGGCGGCATGAGCATCGCCCTGGCGGCCATGGGCGACACCTTCATTGCCGCCGCCCACGCGGCCGACATCCCGCTGGAAGTGCTACACCGGGTGGCCGCCATGGCCAGCGGCGGCATGGACACCCTGCCGCACAACGGCGCGGTGATCACCTTGCTGGCGGTGACTGGCCTCACCCACCGCGAGGCCTACAAGGACATTTTTGGTATTACCCTGATCAAGACCCTGGCGGTGTTCGTGGTCATCGCCACGTTCTACGCCACTGGCATCGTCTAAGGAGCATGGCATGACCCTTGAAGGCAAAACTGCACTCGTCACCGGTTCCACCAGCGGCATTGGCCTGGGCATCGCCCAGGTATTGGCCCGGGCTGGCGCCAACATCGTGCTCAACGGCTTTGGCGACCCGGGCCCCGCCATGGCGGAAATCGCCCGGCACGGGGTGAAGGTTGTGCATCACCCGGCCGACCTGTCGGAGGTGATCCAGATCGAGGCCTTGTTCAACCTGGCCGAACGTGAGTTCGGCGGCGTCGACATCCTGGTCAACAACGCCGGTATCCAGCATGTGGCACCGGTTGAGCAGTTCCCGCCAGAAAGCTGGGACAAGATCATCGCCCTGAACCTGTCGGCCGTATTCCATGGCACACGCCTGGCGCTGCCGGGCATGCGCACGCGCAACTGGGGGCGCATCATCAATATCGCTTCGGTGCATGGCCTGGTCGGCTCGATGGGCAAGGCAGCCTACGTGGCAGCCAAGCATGGTGTGGTCGGCCTGACCAAGGTGGTAGGCCTGGAAACCGCCACCAGTCATGTCACCTGCAATGCCATTTGCCCGGGCTGGGTGCTGACACCGCTGGTGCAAAAGCAGATCGACGATCGTGCGGCCCAGGGTGGCGATCGGCTGCAAGCGCAGCACGATCTGCTGGCAGAAAAACAACCATCGCTGGCCTTCGTCACCCCCGAACACCTCGGTGAGCTGGTACTCTTCCTGTGCAGCGAGGCCGGTAGCCAGGTTCGGGGCGCCGCCTGGAACGTCGACGGTGGCTGGTTGGCCCAGTGACGGGCGGCCTGGGCCTGGCAACGGTCCCGCATTCGTTTATCAGCAAGGAGGCCTTATGCGCCCTACCCCAATGACCGCGATTCTGGCCCTTAGCCTGGCCGCCGCCGCACCTGCGATGGCCGCCAGCCTGAAGGACATCGCGCCCTACCCCGAGGCGGAAAAAGGCTTCACCCGGCAGGTTATCCACCTGCCGGCCCAGGCCGACGAGTCGGCCTATAAACTGGAAATCCTGGCTGGCAAGACGCTGCAGGTCGACTGCAATCGTCAGCGACTGGGCGGCAACCTTGAAGCACGCACCCTGGAAGGCTGGGGCTACGATTACTACCGCCTGGACAACGTCAGCGGCCCGGCCAGCACGCTGATGGCCTGCCCGGACAGCAAGAAGACCGAGGCCTTCGTGCCGGTGGTCGGCGATGGCTTCCTGCTGCGCTACAACAGCAAGCTGCCGGTGGTGGTGTATGTGCCCAAGGATGTCGAAGTGCGTTACCGCGTGTGGTCGGCATCGCAGGATGTGCAGAAGGCTAAAGTAGAGTAGGCAGGACCGCTTTCTCTGCAGGGTCAGCCTCTTCGCACCACAAGGCTGATCCTGCCCTGAGCCTGTTTTTGTTCCGGTAAAGGAGATTCGGCATGAACGATGTGCTCTGGCGCCCGTCCACAACGCAGATCGAGGCCAGCCGGATGGATGCCTTCCGCCGCCGGGTCAACCTGCGCTACAACCTGCAACTCAACGACTACCAGGCCCTGCACGGCTGGAGCATCGAACAGCGCCCCGCCTTCTGGCAAACCCTGGCCGAGTATTTCAACGTTCATTGGCATACGCCGCCCAGCCAGGTGCTCAGCGAAGGGCCGCAAATGCCCGATGCACAGTGGTTCGCCAATGCCACCCTGAACTTTGCCGAACACCTGCTGCGCCGCCGCGACGACCGCCCGGCCGTGGTCGCCGTGCGCGAAGACGGCCAACGCGAAGTGTTCACCCATGCCGAACTGGCCGCACAGGTGGCCGGGCTGCAAACGGCATTCAAGGCTGCAGGTATCGTCCCGGGCGACCGGGTAGCCGCCATCATGCCCAACACCTGGCAAACACTGGTGGCCATGCTCGCCTGCACCAGCCTTGGCGCGGTCTGGTCTACCTCCTCGCCCGAGTTCGGCGTGCACGGCATCATCGACCGCTTCGGCCAGATCGAACCCAAGCTGCTGATCGTCTGCGCCGGTTACGAGTATGCTGGCAAGGCCATCGACCAGGTGACCAAGGTCAACCAGGTGTGTGCGCAGTTGCCTGGCCTGGAGCAACTGATCGTGGTGCCCCATACCCGCAAAGGCACGCGTGCCGACGAATTCCAGGCAGCCAACGTCAGCCTGTGGGATGACCTCTTCCAGCCCGGCGGCGAGCCCCATTTCACCCCGCTGCCGTTCGACCACCCGCTGTACATCCTCTATTCCAGTGGCACCACTGGCGTCCCCAAGTGCATTGTCCATCGCGCCGGAGGCGTGCTGTTGCAGCACCTCAAGGAACACGGCCTGCACAACGACCTGAAGGCCGATGACGTGCTGTTCTACTACACCACCTGCGGCTGGATGATGTGGAACTGGCTGGCCAGCGGCCTGGCGGTGGGTGCCACGCTGGTGCTGTACGACGGCTCGCCGTTCCACCCAGGCCCCGAGCGCCTTCTGGACCTGATAGAGGCCGAGGGCATCCACGCCTTCGGCACCAGCGCCAAGTACCTGGCGGCACTGGAGCAGGCAGGCCTGGAACCTGCCACCAGCCACTGCCTGACCAGCCTGCGGCTGCTGCTGTCCACCGGTTCGCCGCTGTCACCGCACAGCTATGACTATGTGTACGACAAGATCAAGGCCGACCTGTGGCTCGTGTCCATGTCGGGCGGCACGGACATTGTCTCCTGCTTCGTGCTGGGCAACCCGACCCTGCCTGTGCGTCGCGGCGAAATCCAGTGCAAGGGCCTGGGTATGGCGGTGGAGGTGTGGAACGAGCAGGGTCAGCCCGTGGTGGACGAAAAAGGCGAGCTGGTGTGCACGCGCAACTTCCCCTCGATGCCACTCGGTTTCTGGAACGACCCGGACGGTCGCCGTTACCACGATGCTTACTTCAGTCAGTTTCCGGGGGTGTGGGCCCAAGGCGACTACGCCGAGCAGCGTGCCAGCGGGGGCATGGTGATCCACGGTCGCTCCGACGCTGTGCTCAACCCGGGCGGTGTGCGCATTGGCACGGCGGAGATCTACCGCCAGGTGGAAAAAGTCGAACAGGTTGTTGAAAGCGTGGCCATCGGCCAGGACTGGAACGGGGATGTGCGGGTGGTGCTGTTCGTGCGTCTGCACGACGGCCTGCAGCTGGATGACGCCCTGCGCCAGCACATCCGCCAGGTGATACGCCAGTACACCACACCCCGCCATGTCCCGGCGGTGATCGCCCAGGTCAGCGACATACCGCGCACCATCAGTGGCAAGCTGGTGGAACTGGCGATTCGCGATGTGGTGCATGGGTTGCCGGTGAAAAACACCGATGCCCTGGCCAACCCGGAGGCGCTTGATCAGTTTCGTGATCGCGCAGAGCTGAAGAGCTGACATTCATCGCGCGGCCATTTAGGCGCGATCGCTACAACAGGACTCAATCAGGCATAATGCCGCCTTTTTCCCCGATGCACAGGTAGCCCATGAAAGCCCAAGCCCGCCACATACTGGTCAAGACCGCTGACGAAGCCGAAAAGCTCAAGCAGCGCATCGCCAACGGTGAGGCTTTCGACGTGCTCGCCAAAAAGTGCTCTCTTTGCCCATCGGGCAAGCGCGGTGGTGACCTGGGCGAAATTCGCCCCGGGCAGATGGTCGGCGCCATCGACCAGGTGATCTTCAAGAAGCCTTTGCGTGTGGTACACGGGCCGATCAAGAGCAAATTCGGCTACCACCTGGTGCAAACGTTCTACCGCGACTAACGCGCTAGCCCTTTGCCACCTGACATTTTTGCCAGTTGTGGTCGTGACGCACTCCTCTATACAACCCCGGTAACCCTGTGCACCACGCGTGGTGCGCAGGTTTCCCTGGTGAATGGAGGTTTTCCTGATGCGTCTACGCCTGATGCTGACCCTGGGTTCGCTCCCGCTGCTGGGCATGGTCACGCCCGCCCAAGCAAATTGCACCTTCGCACCCGGCCCGGATAACGACACCTACACCTGTGACAGCGGCACCGCACCCGCGTTGGTGGACAGCAGCGGCGATAACCGCCTGGTATTCCCGGCATCCGGTAGCGGCGCCATTACCGGCGACGTAACCTTCGGCGCCGGCAAAGACAGCATCGACATGGGCTCTGGCAGCATCGGCGGCAACGTCAACCAGGGCGCCGGCATCGATGACTTCGTCATGAGCGGCGGCGTCATCGAAGGCAACCTCAACCAGGGTGATGGCCTGGACACCTTTCACATGAGCGGCGGCTGGATCAAGGGCACGTTCGACAGCGGCGACTATGCCGAAATGGACGACGGACGTATCGGCAACGTCAACATGCGGCTGGACGAGAACACCTTCATCATGCGTGGCGGCAGCGTCGACCGGAATGTCATCACGGCCTTCGACAAGGACTACATCGAAGTCTTCGAGGGCAACATCGGCGGCAACATCAGCGTCAGCGGTGGCGACGACCAGGTGCTGGTGCACGGTGGCCAGGTTGGCGGCGATGTGTTGCTGAGCACTGGCAACGACCGCTTCACCTGGGACGGAGGCCGTATTGGCGGGCGCGTGGATGCCGGGCCAGGTGATGACACGGCGCTGCTCAAAGGCCTTACGCCCGAGGTGCTCAGTATCACGTTGGACGGCGGCGAAGGTAACGACAGCCTGACGTTCGATGCCAGCCAGCCGGCAGGCGGTGCCCACTATGTGAATTGGGAGCGCGTGGCACTGAACAACGGCAGCCGGCTGGCACTGGATGACACGCTGGTACTGGGCGACAGCAACAGCAGCACGGGCAGCCTCGCCCTCGACGCCAGCAGCCGCATCACGTCACGCCAAGGGGTGATCACTGCGTTTGCCCCTGGCCAGCGCGCCGCAATCAGCAACGCAGGCACACTTGACCTCACCGCCGGCAATGATGCCATGGGCCGCTTGCGCATCGAGGGCGATTACACCGGCATCAACGGCACCCTGCGCCTGAACAGCGTGCTGGAAGGCGATGGCGCTGCTTCCGATCGCCTGGTGGTCAGCCGCGGCGCCATCGCCGGCTCTACCCAGGTGCTCATCAACAACCTCAAGGGCGCAGGTGCGGCGACGGCGCAGAACGGCATCCAGGTGGTCGAAGCCCGTGACGGCGCCACCAGCACGGCCACCGCCTTTGTACAGACCCAAAGGCTATCGGCCGGAGCCTACGACTATCGGCTGTTCAAAGGGGGCGTCACTGCCGGCAGTGAAAACAGCTGGTACCTGCGCTCGACGCTGGTTGCGCCACCCGCCCCAGCCCCTGTGCCGGCACCGGGCGAGCCGCCGGTGATCGCCCCGGCCGTCACTCCCCCCGTCGCTGCGCCTGCGCCCGGCCAGGCCGAGCTGCCTGCGCCGGTGCAGGGCCAAAGCCTGCCGCTGTACCGCCCCGAGGTCCCGGTGTATGCCGCAGCGCCGCGGGGTGCCGCGATCATCGCCCGTCAGGCATTGGGCACCTTCCACCAACGCCAGGGCGACCAGCTGTTACTGCAGGGTGAAAGCGCCCTGCCCGCCAGCTGGGGGCAAGCCTACGGCGGCACGCTGCGCCAGCAATGGAGCGGCACGGTCAGCCCGAGCCTGGATGGCGACCTGTACGGTTTCAAGGTGGGCCAGGACCTGTATGCCAAGGTTGGCGAGAACGGTTACCGCCAGCATGTCGGTATCTACGTAAGCCATAGCCGCCTGGACGCCCACGTCAAAGGGTTTGCCCTGGCCGTTCACGACCGCAGCGTGGGCGACCTGAAGCTCGATGGCGATAGCGTGGGCACCTACTGGACGCTGGTCGGGCCACAGGGCGCGTACCTGGACGCGGTGTTGCAGTACACCCGCCTGGATGGCCGCGCCCGCTCCGAGCGTGGCGACACGCTGAACCTCGACGGCCACGCCTGGACAGCTTCACTGGAATCGGGCTACCCCATCACCCTGTCCGAGCGCTGGCGCGTGGAACCGCAAGCTCAGCTGATTGCGCAAAAGGTCGCGCTGGAAAGCGCCAGCGACAGCGTCTCGCGCATCCGTCATGACGCCCAGGTCGAGCTGACCGGCCGTTTGGGCCTGCGCCTGGAGGGTGCGTTCACGGGGAGCAGCGGGCGCCTGTTGCAGCCCTATGCGCAGGTCAACCTGTGGCACGGCGACGGTGGGCGCGACACCTTGAGCTTCGATGACGCAGACAAGATCAAGACCGATTACCGCTATACCTCAGTGCAACTGGAAAGCGGTGTGGTCGCGCAGGTCAACGAAGCGCTGAGCCTGCATGGCGGCGTGCAGTACACCGCCAATCTGGACAGCCGCCAGCAGGAAGCCAGCGGCGTTAACCTGGGCGTGCGCTGGCAGTTCTAGCGGCGCGCAGCCAGCAGACCGAGGCCCGCGCAACCCAGCAAGGAAGCGCTGACCCGGTTGAACATCCGGCGTGGGCCGGGCTGGCTGAACCAGCGCTGCATGTAGGCGCCCAGGCCTGAGTAGATGGCAATGGCCGCCCATTCCAGCAGCAGGAACAACACACCCAGCCAAAGGAACTGCTCACTCACCGGGGTGCTGCTACCGACCGAGACGAACTGCGGCAGGAAGGCGGTGAAGATCAGGATGGCCTTGGGGTTGCCGGCCGCCACCCAGAACTCCTGGCGCGCCAGGCGCCAAGTGCCGCCTGGGTGATCGCTTGCCACCACGGCCTCGCTCACGGGTGCGCGCCACAGTTGCCAGGCGATGTAGAACAGGTAGGCCGCGCCCACCACCTTGATGGCCAGGAACAGGTATTCGCTGGTATGCAACACCACTGCCAGGCCCATCGCTGCCAGGGCGATCATGCCGCAGAAGGCAAGGATACGGCCGGCGCCAGCCACACAGGCGGTGCGCAGGCCGTAACGGCTGGCGTTGTGCAGTGACAACAGGTTGTTGGGCCCTGGCGCCATGTTCAAGGCAAAGCAGGCGGGGATGAAGAGCAGCAGGCTTGAAAGGTCCATTCTCGTTTTCCTCTGACAACAGCCCTCTATTTCGGCGCGTTCCGGGCCCTGCGGTCAAGTAACAGCCAGCGATAAAAACTGTACGGGTGCGCGGCACCTGTTACCCTGCCGACAATACCGAGGAGCCTGCAATGCCCCGTTCCCACGCCGCCCTGTGGCGCGACCCGGCCCTGGCACATGTCGAAAGCCGGCGCGCCTGCCACAGCCGGGCCTGCTACAAGGCCCACAGCCACCCGACGTTTTCCATCGGTGCGGTGGATGCTGGCCGCAGCCATTTCACCGGGGCTGCCGACGGGCAGCATCACTTGGCGCCCGGCACGCTGGTACTGGTCCCGGCCCACCGCGTGCATGCCTGCAACCCGGCCCCCGGCCTGGCGTGGAGCTATCAGATGCTGCATGTGGATGCCGACTGGCTGACGCAGTTACGCCTGGAGTCGGGCTTTGGCGGTATCGAAGCCGGCGAACCGGTGCGTATCTGCAGGGAGGCTGAGGTATATCGGCAGTTCTGCGCGCTGAACAGGTTACTGTTTTCCAGTGCCTGCAACGGCGAGAAAGATGCGGCGCTGATTGCCTTTCTGGGGGACCTGGACGTTGCCCGGCACCCACCGCTGGCAGCGCCCCCCGTCCTGAAAGCTGCCACCTTGAACGGGTTGCTTGCACGCATCGAACACCAGGACCCTGCGCAATTGAGCCTGGAGGTATTGGCGCGGGAGGCCGGGCTTGGGCGCTATCAACTGATCCGCGCGTTTCGAGCGGCTACCGGGTTTACCCCGCATGCCTACCTGCTCAATGCCCGGGTCAATCGCGGGCGGCAACTGTTGAGTGAAGGGCTGGCCCTGGCGGAAGTGGCCTACCAGCTTGGCTTTGCTGACCAAAGCCATTTCCAGCGGGTGTTCAAGGCCCATGTGGGGGTTACGCCGGGGCAGTACCGCGGAAACTGAAGGCCGCTGCAGGTGCAATATTGTTCAATACGCCAGAACGGGCCCGGCAGCAGACTGCGGTTTTTCCGCAGAGCCGCCCCCAATGCAACAATTCATGATCATCGCCCTGGCCCACTTCCTTGCCCTGCTCTCACCTGGCCCGGACTTTTTCCTGGTCGCACGCAACGCGATCAACAGCGGCTGGCGCATCGCCAGCGGCGCTTGCCTGGGCATAGCGCTGGCCAATGGCGCGTTCATCGTCATCGCCTTCACCGGGCTTTCGGTACTGCAGCAGGGCAGCCTGCTGTTCACCGCCCTGCAACTGGCCGGGGCCAGCTACCTGCTGTACATCGGCGTGCTGTTCCTGCGCCATGCCGGGCAAACCAGCCTGGGCTCAGTCGCCGGCAGCCAGCGGGTGCATGGCTGGTGGCGCAGTTTGGGCATGGGCTTCTTGTCCGGCATCCTCAACCCCAAGAACGCGCTGTTCTATGCCAGCCTGGCCAGCATGGTCGCCAGCGTCAGCCCCGGCTGGAAAGCGGCCTACGCCCTATGGATGTTCAGCATCGTCCTGCTCTGGGACTTGCTGGTTGCCGTGGCCATCGGCAACCAGCGGGTACTGCGACGATTCGCCCGCAGCCTGGCGTGGCTGGAGCGGGCCTCGGGGGTCATGCTGGTGATGTTGGCGGGGGCGTTGTTGCTGCATCTGGCTCTGGGCTGACCCGTTGCAAGGTGCGCATGTCGACCAAGGTGAAATGGCCGCTGGCCCAGCCCCCCGTGTCCAGGTGCCACACATTGCCTAGCAGCTTGGCCTCCAGCACCGGGGTGTGGCCGACCAGCAGGGCTCGCAGGCCCTGCACCGGTTGGGTGTCACCCTCTTTCAGGCGCCGACGTGACCACTGGCACACTTGGCGCACGTCAGGGTCGTCATCCAGCTCCAGCCAGGAGCGTAAGACTGCCCAGTCGGCAAACGGGCTGTCGGCATGCAGCAGGCCTACCAGACCGTCCGCACTCTCCACTTCCATGGCAATCGGCAACTGCTCGAAACGCTCCACGAAACGCAGTTGCTCGTGCCGCGGCAAGTCGAGGAACCAACCACCCCCGGCGGCGCGGTACATGCCCAGGTCGAGCCGCCCACCGCGCACGCGGGTGATTGCCAAGGCCTCATGATTGCCCTGGACGGCATGGAACCAAGGCTGGGCCAGCCAGTCCAGCGCTGCCTCGCTGTGCGGCCCACGGTCGACTAGGTCACCCACGCTGAACAGGCGGTCCACCGCCGGATCGAACCCTACCGCATCCAGGCATTGCTGCAGGCGCTGGAAGTGGCCATGGATATCGCCTACGGCCAGATCCCGTCCCCGGATATTGGCGATCATCCGCCGAAACCGTGCCATTACAGTGTTCCTCCGCTGGTAGCACCCTGCCCACCTTGGCGCGGGCCGTGCGCATGGCGCTGTCACTGGACAGCATGGCACAAGGTACCGTGGCTGCGCAGGTCGGGGGGCGTTTTGCTGCGCACCCCAGGCTTCCTGAAAAACCCTTCACTGGAACAGGCGTTGGTGCCGATAGTATGCTCGGCACGTCAATCTTCACCAGGGAATGGTTCTGATGAAACTGTGCGCCGTACAACTGGCGTCGCTCAAGGGCGATTTGCCAGGCAACCTCCAGCGCCATCTGGTTTGCATCGAGCAGGCTGCGGCCCTGGGTGCCGAGCTGGTGGTGTTCCCCGAGCTGTCGCTGACCGGCTATGAGCCGAGTGTGGCGCGCCAGGCCGCCCTGCCTGTCACCTCCGCGCGCCTGGACCCGCTGCAGGCAGCCTGCGACCGCTTGGGTATTACCGTTGCCGTGGGCCTGCCATTGCCAACGCCCGACGGCATACGCATCGGCATGCCCATCTTCTGCCCTGAGGCGCCGCGCCAGGCCTATGCCAAGCAGCGCTTGCATGATGATGAGCTGCCTTACTTCACCCCAGGTGATCAGGCATTGCTGCTGGAGGTGGGTGAGCACCGGGTGGCGCCGGCGATCTGCTACGAATCGATGTTCATGGCGCATGCCGCCGTGGCCCGCGAGCGCGGTGCCGACCTGTACCTGGTCAGCGTTGCGAAAACCGCCAAGGGTATCCGCGAGGGATACGCGCACTACCCAGAGGTGGCACGTGAGCTGGGCATGCCGGTGTTGATGGCCAACTGTGTGGGGCCGGCCGACACCTTCATCGGTGCTGGCGGTTCTGCAGCATGGGACAGCCAGGGGCACTTGCTGGCCAGCCTGGATGACCACAGTGAAGGGCTGATCGTACTCGACACCCGCAGTGCCAGCGCGATCACCCTGCCCTTGGCCCCGTACCTTGCATGATCTATCTGTTTCTAGCGTTGCTGAGTTACGCCTGCACCTACTGCCTGGTCGGCTTGCTGATTCAGGGTCAACTTGCCGATGTGGCCGAGGGCTTGCGCCATCGGCCCGATGCGCCTACGCCCGGCGAGTACCTGCGTGAGGTCGAGCCCCGCGCACGTCAGGCCCGGCGGCAATACACCCTGATCGCCGGCTCGGTGCTGGCCGTGCTGGCCTGCCTGATCGCCAGCGGGTTCGGTTGACGCCTTACAGGTCCAGCGGCAGGCTTTGCCGCCCTTCCAGCGCCAACAGATACTGCTTGGCCACCAGGCCACCGGCAAAGCCGGTCAGGCTGCCCGACGCGCCGATCACCCGGTGACAGGGGGCGATGATCGAAATCGGGTTGCGGCCATTGGCAGCGCCAACCGCGCGTACCGCCCTGGGGTTGCCCAGCTGCCGGGCAATGTCGCTGTAGCTGCGGGTTTCGCCGAACGGTATCGCCAGCAATGCGGCCCATACCTGGCGCTGGAACTCAGTACCGGCAAAGTCCAGCGCCAGCTCGAAACGCTGGCGCTTGCCGTCAAAGTACCCGCCCAGCTGGCGAGCGGTTTCCCGCAGTACCGGGCACTGGTCGTCCCGGTGCAGTGCGCCCAGGCGTACGCGGTTTTCCCGCTCCTCTTCCCACACTACGGCTGCCAGGCAATTGCCACGGGCCACAAGGGTCAGCATGCCGACGGGCGATGGCATGATCGTGAATGCGCTGGACATAGCGGGCTCCTGCAAGTTGCGATCGGCCCACTGTACGCATCCACAGTCCTTGATGCACCCGCTTTCTTGCTCAGTTCACTGCGCAGCCGGCAATGTGCCGCGCCTGGCTGAGCGTGACCTTGGGGATCAGCTCAGCGGGAATGCGTGATGTTGCCGACAGGTTGTAGACATGGAAATGCTCGCTGACCACTTCCCTGGCCATCAGCTTCAACGACGGCAGGATGCGGCTGTCCCAATGCTGGTCGAGCCCGCACGGCGAAGAAGGGCCTTGGCCGTCCTCGTAAAAGCGCCCGACGCTCTGGTCGAGGTCAACCCCCACCAGCAACACTTCCTCGAAGCCCAGGTGATAGGCCAACTGCAAGGCCACATAAGCCACCGTACGGGCATCGAAAAAGCCATGGCCCATGTCTTTACTGAAGGCGATCGAGCGGCTGCGTTTGCTCCACAGTGCCCGGTTGCACACGCAACTGTCACCCTGGCCGCGCAAACCGTCCAGCAGGCTCGGCGTGTCGGCTTTGTGCAAGGCATAACACTGGGTGTGAGCTGGCACATCGGCACGCGCATACTGCTCTGGCCACAGGGCCAGGCGTTCGCTGTCGCGCATGGCAGTGGCGAACAAGGCCGGCTGTTGCTGGCAAAAGCTTTTGTCGGTGCACACGTAGAAGAAGGGTTTGATGCCGTGTTCGGCGGTCATGGCGACCGACCCATTCATGGCGATGATGGGCAAGTGCGCAAACTCGCCCAGCGGAAAATGTTTGGCAGAAGCGCCGGAGGCGAGGATCACCACGGGGCCCTGCTGGGAATTGCGACACGCCTCGAAACCGGAGAACGCCCCGCGTTCAGCGCTTGGCTGCGACGGAAGTATGTTCATCAATGGCATCTTTAACCGGACAGTACAAACCACAATACTGATCCGTGTATATGCCGTGGCCGCTTTTACCTAACTTTACCTGGGTGAACTTAAGTCAACCGCCATTCCCTTGTTTGGCGGGGTTTCAGCCTGGCTAATACCGGCTGGTCCAACTGCTATAACAGACCACCCCGGTGAAAAAGTGTTCCCCTGGTGCGATTCAGGAATAGCGATGACCAATACCGAGGCGACCGATGGGTGCCAAGTGCCTTTCGTCATGAGCCTGCTTGATGCTTGCGATCGGTGAGACTAATACTTAAATGTCTGCCTGGGGAGGCACGAAAAATGCAACCAAGATTCGTTATCGTTCCCGCTGTGCCGATCGAAAAGGAATCGTTCCGCGTGGGCAGCCGCTACTACGCCGCTACCGTGTGTGGAGGGTTCGACATTTATGACAATCAGGCAAAGGAACGGCTCAAGCCGAGCTATCCGAGCCGCACGGAGGCGCAGGTGAAATGCGAGCATTTGAACAAGCGGGATGAGTTGGGGTAACTGCAGGAGATCGGGGCGGCTCAACCCGCTCGGGGCACGGGTTCAATCCAGGCATTGCTTGGCAGCCTGGCGTAATTTGTCGCCAGACAGAAAGCTGCCCTTGTAGAAGGTCGCGCGGCTGCCCTCGTGAGCGTCAACCACATCAAGCACATCGTCGCTTGCCACGGCGCTTGGCGCCGTGAGCCGGTAGCCGTGGGCAATTGACTTCTGCGTGGCCTGTGGGGCCAGCGCCTGCCATTTTGGCAGGACACAGGCGGCATACTGCTGCGGCGATTTTTTGGTCAGTTTGCTGGCAGTGGGTTTGCCGGGGCTTGCGCAACCGGCGAGGCTGGCAACCAACACAGTGGCGATAAAAATACGAAAGTCTGGCATTTGCAATCGACCGTTATGGATACGCTGCATTCTAACGGGCGTGACGCCGCGTTACTAATCAACCAAAGTCTTGCTGCAGGACGACGCCCAAGCGGGATCAGTGTAGCGCACCTGATATTTCTGCCAGTAGCCGGGGCACGCCGCAACAGTGAAACTCCCGAGGGACATCACACCACGACTCGGCAGGGCTTCATACCATGCAAACGAACGCCAACCACACTCAGTTCTTCTATCAGAACGGCAAACTCGTCACCCTTAAAACCGGTGAACAGGGCCATAGTATCTTTCGCTCGCCGGACGTCCCCCTTGCCGAGCGACAATCAGACGACACCGACGCCATCGGATTACTGGCAACTGACGACAAGGGTTCGGTGCTGCAGGTACAGGAGAAAAGCTGAAGCCCTGAGGATACTCCGGCGCCATTGCGAGCCAAACCCGGGGTCAGGGCTTGGCTCCCCTGTACAATACGATGGCTGCTATATCCAGGGCCAACACACTGCCGACAACCAGGAACATGATGTACAGATCTTCAGAGAGCATTGCCGTGTCCCCCAGATGCGCCGGTTTCAAAGGGGTATGCAATTACTGATCCCGTCAGCGCATCCGCTAGCGAACTGCGACTCAGCTGAACTTTAACTTGACCACTTTGCTTAGCGCCCAGCCACTGAAGACATAGAACGCATCCAGGTAGAAGCGCCCTGCATAGTTGGGCAACGGCGTTTGATTCAACAGCACATCTGGCTCGGGCGCAGGAGGAAACAGTGCATAAAAGCCGTTCGGCAGCACTGCCAGTGCCAGCAGTAACAGGTAAGTCGAGGCTTGTAGCAGGGTGGCACGATTACTGGATCTGGCGGACCACTTCAGCCCGTAGTAGGCAACCAGGCCGGCAACAGGCAAAACCCAGAAATGCGTCGGCATCCCAATGAACATTTCGGCGACTACGCTTCTTGCTTCCACCCGCGACTCTCCATCCAAATACATCGATTATTACGGGCGGGGCCAGCAAATGCAAAATCAACGCTGCTCAAACCAGCGTCGGCTCCACCCGCCATTTCTTGAACGTTGCCGGGCAGGCGATCGACACCGCCCGCCGTTTCCTGGGCACCCAAGTTACTTGGCCCTCAGGCAAAAAGCCCGCTCTCGACGGCGGGCTTTTTGTGTTGGGTTGGATGATTACGCTTTTGAACACATCAGTGCAGCATCCAGCAACCTGCCATGGTCGTACCAGGCATCACGTTGATAGGCCGTGAAGTGGCGCTCGGTTCCCGTGCCCCGCAACTCTACAAGGCCCTCTGCCTTGTCGGGGTCAGTGCTGTCGACGAAAAGCCTGATCGCGTTATCACCCTCGACTTCATAGGTTTTCACATTCCCTTGCAGCTCGCCTTTGACGCAGCCCAGGTAGGCGGGTGGGCTTTTCACGGTAGTGCCAGCGGTATAATCGTGGCTGTCACGCACATCAGGGTTTTGCGCACAGCCTGCGACGAACAACGAGGCTGCCCCGAATAACAGTATTACACCTGCTCGCGAACTTGAGTTTTTCACGCGACACGCTCCTGCAGCCCCCTCGAAAACTGGGAAATGTTGCCAAGCAGCCTGCCCTTTTTTTTGGTTTTCTCATGCCCATGTTACTGCGCAACGACAACAGGGCATCAGGTTTGTTTGCTATATAGGGTTCGGGGCGTTTGCCTCACGCCCTGCGTTAGCCCCGATTACGCGTAAGGCCTGACCCATAACCGGGGTCAGGGGATGGCATTGAGAAACACATAAGTCGCCGCCAGGTCCAGTACCAGCACAGCAACCACGCTGAAAATCATGTAATAGCGGTCATCCTGAGTCATTTCTGCGTTCTCCGCATGATCAATGTCTCGAGGTCACAGCAATTCCCGTTCCAGCGCCCTGATGCAGCCCGCTGACACCGCGCCCGCCAAACAGCGCAATCGCGCAGTCAGTCCTTGATCTGGCATACGCCATTGGCTTTGTTCTTACCGGTATACGAGACGTCAGGCGAGCCGTCCGGGTTGATCGACAACGATACCGTTACCCCGCCACCTTTGGCCTCGAAATAGTTGTCATTGAATTTTTTCAGCGTGGCTTCCTTGCCATTGATATAGACAGGCCCACCTTTATCGGCATGGACCTCGATATTGCCGGGGCATGTTGCGTTCAACAGCGGAATACCGGCATGGGCAGCGCCCGATGCGGCAAGCAACAGGCTCAGTAACAAACGCTTCATTTGCAGTGTCCTCATGGGGTTGTCGGGGGTGCGCGCGTTAAAGCAGTCCTGCGATAGCAAAGAGACTCATCGCGCGTTCGAGATGGTAGGCAAGCACATGCAGGCTCATCTCGCTACGCATTTTTTTTCATTCAGTGCATCCAGTCCGCCCGTTGGCGGGTATTGACAGTGGGCGGCCTTTGACTGCCCAGCCCAATGACTTTCAGGAGCACTGCCCATGAACTTCAAATACTCCGCCTGCCTGTTTGCCTGCAGCCTCGCCCTTGCGCTGCCGCCCGCCCACGCCCAGACCACGCTGCCAGAAGCGGTCAAAGTCCCTGATGGCCATCGCGTCCTGCTCGAAACCGTCGGCGTCGGCGAGATCACCTACGAGTGCCGCGACAAGGCCAACACCCCCGGTCAGACCGAATGGACTTTCGTCGGCCCCAAGGCAGTGCTCAATGACCGTGGCGGTAAACAGGTGGGCGACTACTTTGGCCCACCCGCTACCTGGCAGGCCAAGGATGGCTCGAAAGTCACCGGCACCCAGTTGGCAGTGGCACCGGCGGACAAAGGCGCCATCCCCTATCAACTGGTCAAGGCCAACCCCGCCGAAGGCAAAGGCGCCATGCAGGGGGTCAGCTACATCCAGCGCCTGGCCACCCGCGGCGGTGTGGCGCCGTCAGTCGACTGCACGGCGCAGAACAAAGGTGCCAGGCAGGTCGTCCAGTACCAGGCTGACTATGTGTTCTGGACAGCCAAGTGACACGCACCTGACCCAACGCCCTGCGAGTGATGATCTACGCTCGATGGCAAGCCCCCCGGCTGGATGGCCGGGGTACTTGCCTTACACAAGGAAGCCACACACGTTGAACTCGCCGGCCACTCCCTTCGACTTCCACCGCTGCCTGTTAGCCTGTGCACAGGGTGACCGGCGGGCCCTGCAGGCGCTCTACGATCACGAAGGCGCGCGCCTGCTGGGTGTTGCCCGGCGTATCGCACGTGACGACGCCACCGCAGAAGACATCGTCCACGATGCGATCATCCGCATCTGGACCCGCGCTGCCAGCTACGACCCGGCGCGCGGCTCGGCTCGAGGCTGGATCTACAGCATTACCCGCCACCTGGCGCTGAATTCGATACGTGATACCCGCCGTGAAACTGTACTGACCGATGCCGACACCGAAACTGCGTCAACATTGCACGGGAGGATTGATGACCTTGACCTCTGGTCCGGCTCAGCAAAGATTTACCGCTGTCTTGAACAACTGCAGCCCGCACCGCAACGCTGCATCCTGCACGCCTACGTGGACGGCTGCAGCCACGCCGAGATAGCCGGTTTATTGGGCGCGCCACTGGGCACTGTCAAGGCCTGGATCAAACGCAGCCTCAAAGCGCTACGGGAGTGCCTGGAATGAAGCCCGATTCTGCCGAAGAACTGGACAGCCTCGCCGGGGAATATGTGCTGGGGACCTTGTCGCCGGAGCAATATGCCGCGGCGGCCGAACGCCTGCGTACCGACCCCGCGCTTCGCGCCGCCGTGGATGCCTGGGAGGCCCGGCTGCTGGAGCTGACCGCGCTGTCTACCCCGCAGCCCCCAAGCCCCCGCCTGTGGCGCCGTATCCAGCGCAGCCTCGACGAGCTGCCTGCAGCGCGCACGCAGGCTCGCTGGTGGCAACGCCTCGGCCTGTGGCAAGGGCTCAGCGCCGCAGGGCTGGCTGCAAGCCTGCTGCTGGCGTTTACCTTGCTGACCACGTACCCCTCTACCACGCAATACCTGGTGGTGCTGGTGGCGCCGAACAGCCAGGCCCCCGGCTGGGTGGTGCAGGCCAGCGATAGCCACATGATCGAACTGCTGCCGCTGGGCCGGGACACGGTCCCCGACGGCATGGCCTTGCAGTTCTGGACCAAGGGCGAGCAATGGCGTGCTCCGGTTTCGCTTGGCCTGGTCAAACCAGGCGAACCCTATCGAGTTCCGCTGGAAAGTTTGCCACCCTTGGAGGCCAATCAATTGTTCGAGCTGACGCTGGAGAAAGCCGGTGGCTCGCCGACCGGTCTGCCGACAGGGCCGGTGAAGTTCATTGGTCGCGCGGTGAAAGTGATATGACACGAAAGGGCCGCAGAACATGACTGCGGCCTTCGCAAGGCTGGAAGCCAGGGTCAGCCGCGGATCACCTCAAGGCGATCCCGCCCAGCCTCTGTGATGGCGTTCTCCCCTTCATCGCTGATGCGATAACGTCCTGACACCATTTTGGTAATTGAGAAACGGACCAGCCCGCTTTGGGACAAGGCTTGGCCTGCTTCGAAGCGCATTGCCTGCTCCAGGTCGAAGATCTTGATCTCTCCGATTTTGTAGCGTGCAAACGCGACCAAGGCGTTATCCAGTTCTTGTTGACTGATCGTTGTAGCGACTTCCATTCGACCTCCCAGGTCATGAGAGCCCCGGTCCGTGGGGGTGAAGGCAACGAACCGGGTGGCTTGTTGAAGGCGGACCGTACTATGCAGTCACGGAAGTCGCTACTGGCTTTCCATCCATGCTGGATGGGTAGGCAGCACGACACCCGCCACACCTACGGTCACTTCAAGAGCCGTCGCTGGCGGCGGAACGCTTACGGCCTTGATCTTCGTCGTCCTGTTCAGTGCCCGCTGCCCTTTACGCCCGTGCGCTTTGGGGCGAAAAGCTGCCGATCGTGAATGACCGCTATCGACCCGTTATCGGTTGTCCGTTCGCTGTAGGTCGTTAATGGCCCAAAGGAACCCGATTCCAACACCTGTCCCCCTGATGACGTGGCCGTGAACCCAACACAGCTAAGTACGCAATACCTGTTCACCAGCATTGGCCGGCAGGCGTACTGCATCAACCAACGCGGCGCAAGCAATCAGGCCGATACCGACAAGCGCCCAGCGAAAGTCGCCCACCGTCATCTCGCTTTCACCCCCACGCAGCATCGTCGAGCCCCTCAGCAGCAGGGCCGCAATCGCAACCCCGAGCGCCATCGCCAGTTGGAAGAACATGCTGAACAGCGTCGACGCCTGGCTCATCTGTGCTTTTGGTACCTCGGCAAACCCGATGGCGTTGTAGGTGGTGAACTGCATGGAACGAGACAGCCCGCCAATGAACAGCACCAGCGCCATCCAGTACCACGGCATGTCTTGCTGCAGGAGCAAGCACGCGAGAATGCAACCGACACCGATCAAGCCATTGACCAGCAGCACTCGACGAAAGCCGTGGCGGCGCAGCAGCCCGGTGGTGAACGGTTTCATCGCGAGGTTGCCGACGAAGATCGCCAGCACCAGCAACCCGGCATCAACCGGCGAATAGCCGAAACCGATCTGCAGCAACAGCGGAATCAGGAACGGCAAGGCGCTGATCGACAGGCGGAACAACGTGCCGCCGATGATGCTGGCGCGGAACGTGGCGATGCCTAGGGTAGCCAGCGGTAGCAGCGGCGCCGGGTGACGCTGGCAATGGCGGATCGACAGCCAGGTCAGCAGAGCCCCCACGGCCACCAGTGCAGCGCCTGTGCCGAGGCTGCCGCCCGACAGCGAGCCGAGCATCTCCAGGCCCAGCAGCCAGGTCGCGCAGGCCGAAGCGAGGAAGACGAAGCCGAGCCAGTCGAAACGGCGCGCTTCACTGGCACGGGTGTTGGGGACCAGCCACCACGCCGCTGGGATGGCCAGCAGGCCGAGCGGGATGTTCAGGTAGAAGATCCACGGCCACGGCAGGTGGGTGACGATCAACCCGCCAATCGGTGGGCCGAGCACCGGCGCCACCAACCCGGGCCAGGTGATCACCGCAAGCACCTTCACCAGGTCCTGCTTCTCGGTGGTGCGCAGCACCACCAGACGCCCGACCGGTACCATCAGCGCGCCACCGATGCCTTGCAGCACCCGTGCGGCGACGAAGGTTTCCAAGGTTTGTGCCAATCCGCACAGCCACGAGGCCAGGGTGAACAGGCCAATGGCCCCGGCGAACACCTGGCGCGCGCCGAAGCGGTCGGCGACCCAGCCGCTGAGCGGGATGAACACCGCCACCGCCAGCAGGTAGGCGCTGATGCCGATGTTCAGGCTGACCGGGTTCTCGGCGAAGTCACGGGCCATCTGCGGCAGCGCGGTGGCGATGACAGTGGCGTCGAGGTTTTCCATGAAGAAGGTGACGGCGACCAGCAAGGCGATGCCGGTGTTGGGGACTGCGGGGGCGGCCAAGGGTTCGGTTCCTTCTGGAAAAGGAGAGTCTCGATTGTAGGAGCGGGTTTACCCGCGAACACCGGCGCAGCCGGTGCCATGCCCCGCGTCACCTGCTTCGCGGGTAAACCCGCTCCCCTGCTCAGACCATGCTCATCGCCGCACGCAGCGCCAGCAGGTAGGTTTCGACACCAAACCCGCAGATCTGCCCGCGCACCACCTCGGCAAATACCGAGTGATGGCGGAACGGCTCCCTGGCATGGATGTTGGACATGTGCACTTCTACCACCGGCACTTCGATAATGGCCAATGCATCACGAATGCCGTAGCTGTAATGCGTCCAGGCACCGGCATTGATCAGCACCGCATCCACCCGGTCCTCATAGGCCTGATGGATGCGTTCGCACAGGGCGCCCTCGAAGTTGCTCTGGAAGCTCACGACCTGCGCCCCCAGCTCTTCGCCCAGGGCTTGCAACGCCTGGTCGATGTCGGCCAGGGTCGCTGTGCCGTACTGGCGCGGGTCGCGCTTGCCGAACATGTTGTGGTTGATGCCATGCAGCATCAGTACATTGGCGACCATCGACCTACTCCAGGGGAATCGTCAGCTGATTAATCACGGCACGTGTGTCGGGCCGCACCCCGCGCCACCAGGCGAACGCCTCGGCGGCCTGCTCCACCAGCATGCCGACACCATCGGCCAGGCGCGCCTGGCCCTGCTCGCGGGCCAGGCGCAGGAAAGGCGTGAGGCCTTTGCCATAGGCCAGCTCGTAGGCCAAGGCCGCCTCACCCAGCACATCAGCCGGCAGTGGCGGCAAGTCAGCGGTCAGGCTCGCCGAGGTGGCGTTGACCACGATGTCGAACGATTGCCCTTCCAGTGCTTCGTAGCGGCTGATGCGCAGACGCGGGTGATCGAGCTCGTTACGCAGCGCCAGCGCCTTGGCCATGTCCCGGTTGGCGATCACCAGCTCGCGTGGCCCCGCCTGCAGGAACGGCAGCAACGCCCCGCGCACCGCGCCGCCAGCGCCCAGCAGCAGCACACGGCGGTTGCGCAGCGGCTCGCCAAGGTTCTCCTCGATGTCCCGCAGCAAACCGATGCCATCGAAGTTCTCGGCGACGATGCAGCCATCCTCGAACTTCAGCGCATTGGCCGCCCGCGCCAATTGCGCCCGCTCGCTGCGCCGGTCGGCCAGCTCGAAGGCACGCAGCTTGAACGGGGCAGTGATGTTCATGCCCTTCCCGCCTTCGCTACGAAACTGCAGTACCTGGGCTTCGAAGTCGTCCAGCGAGCCCTCGATAGCCCCGTATTCCAGCTGCTGGTTGCTGGCCTGGGCGAACAGGCCATGAATCAGCGGGGACTTGGTGTGGTTGATCGGTCGGCCGATCACTGCGTAGCGGTCGCTCATCGTGCATCTCCGTGGGTAAACAACACGCCATCCGCCTGCAAGGCAGTGATTTCTTCAATACTGAAGCCAAGCCCGGCGGCCACTTCGGCGTTGTGCTGGCCAAGGTCCGGGGCTACTTGGTGAATCGTGGTGTCGCAGTCGGAAAAGCGGAACGGCAGGTTGGCCAGGCGCAGCGTGCCGTAGCGTGGGTGCTGCTGCTCGATGACCATGTTGCGTGCCTGGATCTGCGGGTCGGCCAGCACTTCGTCGATGCGTTGAACCTTGGCACTGGGGATGTCGATGCCATCGAGCAACGCGAGGATTTCGGCCACCCGACGCGCGCCAACCCAGTTGCGGACCACCGCCAGGATCGCCTCGCGGTGGGCATTGCGGCCGTTGAGGCTGTGGTAGCGGCGGTCGCTGCCGAACCCGGGCGGGCCGCCGTTGGCTTCGAGCATGGCCGCGAAGCGCTGCCAAGCATCGTCGACCTGGGCGGCGATCACCAGGTCGCCGTCGGTGGCGCGGAACACGCCGTACAGGGTCGAAGTGGGCATGTCGTGGCCGGTTTGCTGGGGCAACACAGTGCCACCGGACAGCGTGTAACACTGCACCGCGTATTCGTGCATCGACACCAGGGTGTCGTACAGCGCCATGTCGATGTGCTGGCCTCGGCCACTGCTCACCCGGCCGAGCAGCGCGGCATTGATCGCCGCCACCGCGTGGATGCCGGTGTACATGTCGCCCAGGGAAATACGCAGCAGCGGCGGTGCTTCGCCCGGCACGCCCACCATCTGCATGATCCCGCTCTTGGCCTCGGCGATCAGGCCGAAGCCGGCGCGGTGGGCATCCGGCCCGGTATGGCCGTAGGCGGAAATCGAGCAGTACACCAGGCGCGGGTTGCGCGCCGACAGCTCGGCGTAGCCCAGGCCCAGCTTGTCCAGGGCGCCGGGGCGGTAGTTCTCGATGAACACGTCGGCCGAATCGGTCAGGCGCTGCATGAACGCCTTGCCGCGCGGGTCTTTCATGTTGACGCTGACGCCCTGCTTGCCCATGTTCAGCTGCAGGAAATAGCCGCTCTGCTGGTCGTCCAGGGTGAACGCATGCTGGCGGCCAGCGTCGCCGCTACCCGGCCGCTCGACCTTGATCACTTCTGCGCCGAGCGCCGCCAGGCAACGGCCGACATAGGGGCCGGCGAGGAAGTGGCTGTAGTCAATGACGCGGATACCCGCCAATGGCAATGCCTGGCTCATGCTGCTGCCCTCCGCGGCACCATCAACCGGTGCTCGCCACGTTGCACGACTTCGCCGTGCTGGTTGATCAGTTCCGAAGGCAGCACCACGATGCCCCAGCCAGGTCGGCTGTTGCTCGGGCGCATCGCCCCCACCCGCATGCGCACGTGAAGCACGTCGTTGACCTTGATCGGCAGCACGAAGTCCCAGGTCCACCCCAGCGACATGCCCGGCACGAAGCGGTACTCGCACTGGGTCTTCAGGCCGTCGGCGATCGACAGCCCGAACAGGCCGTGGGCGACCAGGCAGCCAAAGTGGCTGGCGTTGGCGTAGGCCTCGTCGACATGCACCGGGGTGTGGTCGCCGGTGAGGTCGGCGTAGGCCAGGATGCGTTCGCGGGTCACGGTGTAGGTCGGGCTGATGCACTCATCGCCTTCGCGGGCATCGTCCCAGTACTTTTCAATCACGCTCATGCCTGCACCTCCGCGCGCGGGTCGATGGCCAGTGCCTGGGCTACGCATTTGGCCGGCAGCGCCTGGATGAACTCCACCGCCAGGCCATCAGGCAGGCGCAGCCAGTTGC
Organism: Pseudomonas sp. KCJK9058; assembly: GCF_046230975.1. NCBI lineage: Bacteria > Pseudomonadati > Pseudomonadota > Gammaproteobacteria > Pseudomonadales > Pseudomonadaceae > Pseudomonas > Pseudomonas sp. KCJK9058. The sequence goes on along the minus strand of NZ_JBJJLR010000002.1, from coordinate 204,628 downwards.
GGCCCTGGGGCATCTCACTGACGCCAAAGCGTTGGGCGGCGGCCAGCGCCGCTTCCAGGTCTTCGCACATGATGCCCAGGTGCGCCAGGCGCCCTTCCGGGCCAGCGAAGTCCGGCTGGTGAATGAACTGCAGGCCGCCGAGGGTCCAGTACTGTGCCGGCTGCTCGACATCACCCTGCACTTCACGCATGGTCATGCCGCACACCTCGCTGAAAAAGCGGATATGCCACTGAATGTCCTGCACCCAGAACGCCACGTGTTCGAGGTAGGCTTTTGACTGGCTCATGGGGTTTCCCTCTTCTGGTGATCGGCCATGGCGCGCTCGATACCCTTGATGCAGGCCACCAGGGTCGCGTTGACCGGCGTGGCCACGCCATGGCGCTGGCCCCAGCGCACGACGGAGCCGTTGATGAAGTCGATTTCGGTGATCGAGTTTTTTTCCAGGCTCTGCAGCATCGAGGTGCGGAAGCTCGCCGGCAGGCCCTCGGCGGCCAGTGACCAGGCAGCCTCGGGGCTGGTCAGGCTCAAGCGGATGCCGGCGCGCTCGGCCACGGCAATGGCCTCGGCCACGGCGGCCTTGGCGGTGCTTTCCAGCAGCGGCTCGCTGTACAGCTGGCCGTAGCTGAGCATGGTGATGCCGCTCAATGCACCGGTGGCGACGTTGACCAGCAGCTTGTCCCACATGGTGCCGAGGATGTTGTCGCTGACCGTGGTGGCCAGCCCGGCATTGTTGAACGCTTCGGCGATGGCCTGCACGCGGGGCGTCAGCTGGCCGTCGAGCTCACCGATGAAAGTCTGTTTGCCGGCCACACCGGCGCGGATCGAGCCCGGTGCGAGGAGCACGCCGCCGACATAGGTCTTGCCAGCCAGCACCCGCTCGCGACCCACCACTTCGGCCAGGATGTCCTCGTGGCCGAGGCCGTTCTGCAGCGACAGCACCAGCGTCTGTGGGCCTATCAGCGCGAGGGCACCGGCGATGGCCTCGGCAGTGTGAAACGACTTCACCAGCACCACCACCAAATCGGTCACGCCAACGTCTTCGGCTTCAATGGCCGCGTTGACCGGTACATAGCGCTCGCCCCGTTCGTCCTGTACCCCCAGCCCATGCTGGTTCATCGCCTCGACGTGCGCGCGGCCGCGGTTCAGCAGCCAGGTTTCATGCCCTGCCTCGCTCAGGGCTGCGCCAATGGCGCACCCCAGTGCACCGGCGCCCAGAATGCAGATTTTCACGTCGCAGACCTCCTGTGATTTGCGATCACCTTATGCAGCGGGGTTTATTTGCGCTATACAATGACCTCAATACAGATATTGAGAATTTCAATAATGACTACCCTGGAGGCCCTGCCCGAACCCAAGCTGCTGCAGCTGTTCGACGTGCTGTACCAATGCCGCAGCGTGACCCGTGCCGCCGAACAGTTAGGGCAGAGCCAGCCGACCATCAGCATCTGGCTGGCGCGCCTGCGCGAGCAATTGAACGACCCGCTGTTCGTGCGTACGCCGGGCGGCATGGCCCCTACCCCCCGCGCCGACCAGCTGATAGGGCCGTGCCGTGAGGTGCTGGAATCGCTGCGCCGGCTGACCGCCTGGGAGCCACAGTTCATCGCCGCCACAGCGCAGCGGCGTTTTCGCCTGTGTGTCAGCGATGCCAGCCACATCACCTTGCTGCCAAGCATCCTCAACCATCTGCGCAGCCATGCGCCGGGCATCCGCCTGGAGGCGGCGCGGATCGACGGCAATACCGAGAGCGCGCTGGAGTCGGGCGAAGCGGACCTGGCCATCGGCTTCGTGCCCTGGCTGGGCGGGGGGATGTATCAGCAGGTGCTGTTCGAGCAGGACTGGGTGTGCCTGAGCAACCCGCAGCATCCGCGCCTGGGCAATGGCATGAGCCTGGAGCGGTATCGGGCCGAGGGGCATGTGCAGATCAGCTTCGGCACCGGGCAGAAGCTGCTGGAAGCGGGATTGGCGCGGGCCGGGATCGAACGGCGGATCATGCTAGAGCTGCCAGCGTTTCTCGGGTTGGGGATGATAATCGGGACTACCGATCTCCTAGGCACCTTGCCGCGGCATATCGGGCAGACACTGGCCGATATGCATGGGCTACAGGTCCATGACTGCCCGTTCGAAGTGGAGGGGTTCACGGTCAAACAGCATTGGCATGCCCGCTATCATCAGGACAATGGAAATCGATGGTTGAGGGAAGTCGTTCGCGGATTGTTTCAGTAAGCCCGCCAAGCAGGCTCCCGTTTCGACTTAGGCAGGGGTTAAAATCAATGCCATTACCCAAGGTGGGGAATTCTTGATCACGGCTATTTGCATATCGCTAAGGCCATTGCTCTACAGCGTGATCATGAATCAAGGAGTTTCGATGACTTTTGCAAAGCGTGTCAGGGATAACCAAGTCGCCCGCCCAAATCAGAGAAGTTTCAATCTGGCTGAATGGAAAGCGGCTTTTGAACTCGACGGAATGGATCAAGCGTCCAAAAATTTATACGAAGCCGGTGTCTGGTTTTTCCGGGCCTTCTCAACCATCAGGGGCGAGTTGAGCTTCGCGGCTGACAAGGAAATCAGCCGGAATGACAAGCTGTTAGCGTTCGTCAGCCATGCTAACTTGAACGCCATCGGCTACCAGTTATCAATTGCCGACATTGTTCGTAAGTCCAGGGCGCAGAATCCTGCGCAGCGAAGTGCAAGCCATATCCTGCCCAGCGTGCATGACCGTGATGGTGTAGCCCATTCGTTAGATCAGATCGCGCAATCGGATATCGACGGGCTACAACTCCCGCTTCGAATGATCCTTAGCCAGAAGCCGTCGCACGCCAAAGAAGCGCAATCGAGAACAGCATCACAAAGCGATATCGCAGTGGATTACGCCACCGGAACTTTCTACAAAATTATCGAAGACTTATGGGAAGAGTGTCTGTGGAATAACTACGTTTTCACCGAGTCCGCTGAAGGCGTCAAGTTGTCGCCAGCACGGCCCTCTGACGCAAATTGGAAGTGGATAACCTTAAGTCGTCGCAGTGCCGTTCATCACGCCAGTAGCCTTCACCATCACTCGATGTTTGAGCAAGCCCGCCGCTCAAACAGCCATGCCGCGCTCGGCATACCTAGACCCATCGTTGCAGTGACTGCCGTCGACGGAATCTACACCTTCGTGCTGGCAGCGGATGAAACAATCGGTGAGCGGTCCCGCGAAAGCTACGTTCTCATGCAAGAAGCCTTGCAGCCGTACTACGCAGAACTTGCCCGATTTCAAAGCCCTCGGCTCGCAGGAGGCACGATAATCGACGTGATCAAGTGCTGGACCGTGCTGCAAAGCTTGGTGGCACTTTTGAAGAAGGGGTCTCACCTATCCAACAACCCGCAAACCCCCACCCAAGCATTGGCCGAACTCACCACGCCCAGAATCCCACGAGGTGCGTTAATAGAAGCCATCCGTGACTCACTGTGCGTCACCGCCGACATCAGCCACAAACTGCTCGAGTTCTTCACCTATTCACCCTCAGCAGCACAGCGGCATGAAGAAAATGAACTGTGGACACAGCCCCTTATCGCCTTGAACGACAGCGAGCTGCTGGTGCTCTATACCCCCTCACTGGGCACAACCCAGCGCAACGTAGACATCTGGATCCGCCAACTCGGTGCGAAGTTTGATACCCGTGGGCTGTCATTTGAAAACTATCTGCGCGACGTGTTGAATTACACCATCAGCGCCTCCCCGATAAAGCGGGACGTTGCTCTGATGCCCCACGCGTTGAAATTCAATTTACCGGAAGACGTTGAGGAAGAACCTCTCTTCGAAGACATCGACATCGTGTTGCGCATCGGTAATGTCGTTGTCATTGGCGAAGCAAAATGCTTTCTGCAACCGGTCGACCCCGATGAAGTATTCAAGCATCGGGAAAAGATCATTGAGGCCCAGACCCAACTTCAACGCAAAACAGACTACATCCAAAAATACAAAAAACAGTTCCGTGAAGAGTGCGCGAGACGTGATTTCCGTCTGCCCGAAGACTTCAAAATCCAACCACTCATTTTGCTCAACGGGCAGACCCACTGCGGCATTCCCTACGCCGGCACGCCCATTGTCGACATCATGATTCTGGCGACTTTCCTAAGAGGCGTACTACGGCATAACATTGTAGTCACCAAAGCAAACGGGGTGGAATCTGCGGACGCGTACCCTCTCTACAGTGACATCATCGAAGCGCAAACCCTGCTAGAAGCGTATTTGATGAGCCCCCCACAGCTCCAACGTTACACCACTGCATTGGTCGAACGTCAGGTTATCTACCGCGACATCGTCAAGGCGCTTGAATCGGTGACCTACGATTACTTCGAGGTAGACCTGTCCAGAATCCTGAGGTGACACCGGCGAGTATCCTATCACCCTCGCAAAGTACTTATGCAAAGGCTTCAGACGCGGATAGAGGGGATCGACTCTGGGCCTGCCCCGTGACAGCGGACGCCAAGAAGCTGGCTACAGATGCCTATGCTATCCGTCCGGCGTATGAGCGAGTCGGTGAAACAGCGTGGCTCTTCTGCTCCACCGGAACACGCTAAACCTAAGTCAGATTCAACCCACCGTCTGAAAGGAGTATCTCGCCGGTCAGGTAGTCCGACTCGACCAGCATGACAACCGCTTTTGCGATGTCGTCGGGGCTGGCGGCCCTGCGCATAGGTGCGCGAGTTCGCCACAATTCTTGGGCCTCTGTCCACTCGGCGGTCAGAGGCGTGTCGACCAAGCCAGGCGCCACAGCGTTTACGCGAATGTCTGGCCCCAGCGATAACGCGAGCAAGCGGGTCATGTGATTTAGCGCAGCTTTGCTTACCGCATAGGGAATCGATGCGCCCTTAGGACGGGTACCGGCATGCGAACTGATGTTTACGACGCAACCTGCTCGACGGTAACGGGCAGCATCGCGCAGTGCCGACTCGGCCAAAGCAACCAGATGGAACGGTGCCACGACATTAACCTCGTTAAGCTCGTGCCACACCGTCGAACTGGCAGAGGCAAGGTCGCCGTGCGCAATGACTCTGCTAATACCGGCGTTATTGACCAGTACGTCGAGCTGCCCCCACGCGGCGATAGCCTCGTTAACAAGCCTGACCCTGTCAGCTTCGACAGCAAGATCAGCTTGCAAGTAAATAGCCTGCTTCATTTCGGCAACCATCGCGCGTCCCGTATCCGCAGAATTTCGCGAATGGAGCACCACCGCATAGCCTGCCCGGCTAAGGACACGTGCAATGGCTGCACCGATACCGGACGTTGATCCTGTCACCAACGCAACGCGTAATGCGTTATCGGTTGTCGGATTGGGTGTCATATGGATATCTCGAATGGAGTGCTAAAGAGTAAGCGGCCAGCGTACACACCTTGTACAGATCAGTCAGCCATCCACAGATGCGGAAGCAATTACTCGGTCTCACTGGCTCACTGCGTCGGCAGCCGCGTCGGCACATCGATAGATACGCGCATGGGTCATGCCCCTTCAGCCGCGCAGAAGCTGATATCGGGAAACACGCGAACGTGTTCGCTACCGGGAATCTGCTTGGCTATCTACCAACGTCTGGACATCTGCGAAGACATCTGAAGCCAGGCTAGCCGGGACGACCCAATTATCAAAAATCCCGCCCTCCTCTCGATTCTGGCCACAAGTCACAAAATGCCGGTCCCAAACTTCTGCTTCAGGCGCATTGCCAAACAGCCAACGAGCCCTCTACAGCGATCGTCATCTTGCGTCTCCCAGGCCCTTGTCATGCGCAGACGTTTCAATCCATTTTCGATACTGGCGCGTGCGATAAGCCATGAAGAGCTGTTGCACGATCAGCGCGCGCAACGGCGAAACGCTCGGATCAGGCTTTTTAGCCCGGCTGAGTTTGCGCAGTTGAAACTTCACTACTGCCATGTTTGCCAAGGATGCGATGGCTTTGTTTTTCCAGGTGATCGGCGGCAATTGAGGGGCGTTGTCCTTGCCCTGCAACCAGTCACGAGGCAAGTGCGGATCGATGGCTAACGCCGTTCCGATACCCACCATGTCCACACCGCTCTGCACGACGCTTTCGGCCACCGCGCGGCGACGTATACCGCCAGTGACCATCACCGGCATTTTGGCGACGGTTTGGAGATCACGGGCGAACTCGACGAAATAAGCTTCGCGAGCCAGGGTGCGACCATCGCGCGCGTCACCCTGCATGGCGGGGACTTCGTAGCTGCCTCCCGATAATTCCACCATGTCTACGCCCAGGTCGTTGAGCCACTCAACGACCTTTTTCGCGTCTTCGGTGGTGAACCCTCCACGCTGGAAATCGGCGGAGTTGAGTTTGACCGCCACTGCAAAATCCACAGAAACCACGGCCCTGACCGCCTTGACGATTTCGAGCAACAGGCGCGCCCGATTTTCCAGAGAGCCACCCCACTCGTCCTTCCTTTGGTTGGTCAACGGCGAAAGGAACTGGCTCAACAAATAGCCGTGGGCCGCGTGGATCTCCACACCTGTGAATCCGGCTTGTTCGCCCAGGCGTGCGGTGTTCGCAAAGCGCTGAATAACTTCTTCGATCACGCCGGGGGGCATCGCGTGAGGCGTGGCGAAACGCTTGGACATTGTGCCCAGTTCCAGCGGCACGGCTGACGGTGCCCAGGTTTTTTGCCCAAGATTGGACTGCATCTGCCGCCCTGGGTGGTTTATCTGCAACCAGAACTGCGCGCCGCCGGATCGACCAATACGCGCCCAGCGCTTGAACTTGTCCAGTTGCTGATCGTCCTGTAACACCACACCACCCGGTCCGGTCATGGCGCGGCCGTCGACCATCACATTGCCGGTGATAATCAGGCCGGCACCACCGTCGGCCCACGCTTGATAGAGACGCATGAGTGCTTCGGAAGGCGCCTGATCGGCATCCGCCATGTTCTCTTCCATGGCGGCTTTGGCGATTCGGTTCTTGACGGTCGAACCGTTGGGAAGCATCAGGGTGTCGAACACATTCATGGAGCAGTCCTCAACTGGATATGCGGCCACCTTAAGTTTGAAGTCGACTTTAAGGTCAATACCTTTTTCAAGGTCAGTCGATTTTCAACGCGCCAGGCCCTGGCAAGTGTGTCACCCGATGGGCGCCCGACAACCGAGTGGGGTGTTCAATCGAAGTCTTGGCAGCACCGGGTGAACAGCTCGAGCGCGAATCAAACCCCAGCGCCAGATGCGTCGGAAATTATTTGCAGCATTGGGGATTGACCTTAAAGCGAGGTTTAAGGTGAGCATGCGCTGACCTGCTTGAGTGATGGAACTCGGGTGATGCTCAAGACCGTTGTTTCTTATGCGTTGGTACTGATAGGTAGCGCTTTCATGACATTTTCAACTGCTGGCACCGCCGCTTCCACAATGACTGCCAAGAATCGCCAAATGCTGGTGATTCTGACCAATCACGCCAGATATCCCTCACGCACCGATTCCACGGGGTTGTGGCTTACTGAGCTGACGCATTTCACCGATGTGGTGGAGGCGGCTGGCTACAGCACAGTTTTTGCCAGTCCCAAAGGCGGTGCGGTGCCACTGGACGAGCGCAGTCTCGGTTGGCTGTACATGGACAAAGCCGCGCGTGAGCATTTGCAGTCCCCGGCCTTTCGCACTCGCTTGCAAAACACGCTGCCGATCGCCGATATCGATCCGTCCCAGTTCGGCGTCATCTACTTCACCGGGGGCCATGGCGTGATGTGGGACTTCCCCAATAATCCCGACCTGCGACGTGTCGCCGAAACCATCTACAACCAGGGTGGCATCGTCTCGGCCGTCTGCCATGGCGTAGCGGGCCTGCTGGATCTGAAGGATGAAAAGGGCCAGTTGATCATCAAGGGCAAGAACATCACCGGCTTCTCTGATCGCGAAGAGCTGTTCTCCGGCATGAAAAGCCAGGTGCCCTTCGTCCTTGAGGACAAGTTGGTGAGTCAGGGGGCTCGGTACCGCAAAGGCTGGCTGCCCTTCACGTCATTTGCCATCACGGATGGAAGGCTTGTCACCGGCCAAAACCCTCAATCGCCCAAAGCCGTAGCTGAAGCCGTGGTGGCGGTGCTCTCTGGCAACAACGTAGCTCGCTGACCCCTCAAGCAGTTCCCACCCGCGGAGTAAGACCGATTGAAACTCGCACGCACCGTATTAACAGGATTGCTGTTCAGCTCAATTGCCAACCAAGGGTTGGCGGGGACGCCTGAAATGCTCACGCCGACTGAAACCAGCACAATCGAAATCGCAGGCCACCCAGTGCCGGTCGTCAAAGGCGGCCTGTACGACCGTTATCGCTCGAACCCGCCCTTGTCGGTGATTGCAGCAGAGCTGCCGGGTGTTGATTTGAGCTGGTTCAAAGGACTGCAAAAGCACAAGGTCGACATCGGCTTCGAGTCATACTCCCCGAACTTCTACTACCAGAACAGTCGGGTAACGGCTGTCTACACGGCCGACTTGGACGCACTTCGGGCATTGATGCCGCCGGAAGTACTAGCAACCGCATCTCCCCTGCAAGTCTGGCCAGGCCGTGGCCTGGTCGCGTTTACTGCATACACCTATGAGCATTGTGATAACGACGCCTATAACGAAGTGGCCGTGTCGATCATTACCAACACGCCAGGCAAAGCCAATCTGGGTCCGTTCACACTGATTGGCCAGTCGATGTCCGGCGACTTCTGGGGCTATGTACTCAAGCTGCCGGTCAATACCGAGCTTGCACGGGTGCGTGGTGTCGTCGGTTACAACCTGCCTAAATGGCTGACCGGTATCAACCGCAAAGAAGATGCCCAGTCTGTGGTCTATGACATCACCGACAGCCAGACCGGAAAAGTCGACGTGTCCTTCAAAGCGAAGAAACTCGACAAGCTCTCTCGCGAAGTCGATATCGTCACCAGCAGCTTCACCAATCTCGATCATCAGGGCCAGTTGGCATACGGTTATGCGGTTTCCCGCCAACTGCGTCACGGCTCGAGCCGCGACGCAGATTCAGCCACCCTCACACTAGGCGACGGCGCTCTATCGAATTACCTCCGCACCCTGAAGTTGGGGAAAATGATGAAGTACGAATACGTGCCAGCGTTTCAGAGTGCGCTCTATGCACCCAAACCGCTCGCCGGCCTGATTGGCGAGCGCTGAGACCTTTTGCGCCTGTCAGGCCCCGGAAGCCTGGCGGGTGTTTTTTCTCGTTGAAGACGTTACCGCACGCTTGCCGGACGCTTGGCCAATCCCTTCTTCACGCAAACGATTTATCAGCATTTGCGCATTGTCCGCACACGCCATGCCTTCGGGCTTACCCTCGATGCCTTCGATGACGCGCAGAAGTTGCGCTTTGTTTTGTGCTAGCCGTTCCTCCAGTGCACTGATTTCCTCAACCTTTTGCTTGAGCCCAGTGAGCAACTCGTCGTGCCGCCAGCCACTGGCGTCCATCGGCATCAATTGCCGGATCTCCTCCAAAGAAAAACCTGCTGCCTGTGCGCTGGTTATGAGTTGCAGCACCCATTCGGTATCAGGCGCATAGTCCCGGTATCCATTGGCCTTGCGCTCGACTGAGCTGATCAGGCCACTGGCCTCATAGAATCGAATGCGTGACGGTGCCAGTCCACTGATTTTTGCCAGTTCACCTATTCTCATACCTCACCCTGAAAAACCTATTGACCTTAAAGTTGACTTTAAATCTAAAGTCATCGGGCGGCCAAGCACAACGTATGACTTGGTCGCCTTGGTTTCATAGGGAAGCGGAGGCCGCGGATTCGATCATTCGTACACAATCACGCGTTCAGTGAGCGCTGATATCGTTCAGCCGCGTGGGTTTGTCGAATGTCAGACATCAGCCCTTGACGTGCACCTTCCAGCGCATCCCAGCGCTCGGCAACATGAAGTGGCGGGATGGTTACCAACTCGCGACGGTCGAAACCGACAAGTGCAGCATCGACCAGCTCACCGACCTCCATCACCTCCGGGAGTGTGTTGACGTCAATGCCGGCACGCGCCCAGATCTCGGTACGGGTCGCGGCTGGCAGCACCGCTTGCACGTACACGCCCTTGGGTGACAGCTCCTGACTCAGCCCCTGTGACAGAAACAGCACGAAGGCTTTGGTAGCGCCGTAGATGGACATGCCGAACTCGGGCGCAAAACCCACCACTGAACCCACGTTGACGATTGCACCAGTGCCCGACTGCGCGAGGCGCGGCGCGATCGCAGCCGCAAGCCGTGTCAGCGCGGTGGTGTTGAGCGTGACAAGGCGCTCAATAGCTTCAGCGGACTGGTCCAGGAAACCACCCGATTGGGCCATACCCGCGTTGTTGATCAAAACGCCGATATTGGCGTCGTCGCGCAGTCGACTTTCAAGTACGGACAGGTCTGCCGAGCTTGTAAGGTCGGCGGGCAGCACCTCAACGGCCACATGGCTTTCCTTGCGCAAGCGTAATGCAAGCGACTCCATGCGCGATGTGTCGCGCGCCACAAGGATGAGATCGTGGCCACGACGGGCGAAACGCTCGGCGTAGGTGGCGCCAATGCCGCTGGAGGCGCCGGTAATGAGTACGGTCGGACGTGTGGTCATGGAAGTTACCTTTATGTCGATAGTTGTGTGAGAAACACGGCGGCAGTCACATCTTGATTACGACCTTGCCCTTGGAGCGCCCTTGAGCAAGGTACTCAAGCGCACCCTTTGCGTCCTCGAACGGAAATACCCGGTCGATCACCGGCTTAATTTGCTGGGCGTCCAGAAGTTTGCCGATTTCGGCGAGTTGGGCACCGTCGGGCTGCACGAAAAGAAACGAGTATTTGACATTGCGCCTCTTTGCCAGGCGCATGATCTTGCGGCTCATCAGGCCGAACACGAAGGTCAGGAGGACGTTCAGGCGTTTGGCCCGGGCGAACGCAGCATCCAGTGGGCCAATGAGCGAGACAATCTGGCTTCCGGGTCTGAGGATGGACATGGATTTTTCAATCGCATCCCCCCTTACGGTTCCGAGCACCGCGTCGTAGTCGCGCAGCACGGTCTCGAAATCCTGCGTCTTGTAGTCCACAACCTCGTCCGCCCCCAGAGCGCGCACCAGGTCAACGTTGCCTGTACTGGTGGTGGTGCCCACCTTTGCACCGAGGTGTTTGGCCAACTGGATTGCGAACGTACCGATACCACCCGACCCGGCAGGAATGAACACCTTCTGCCCGGCCTGAAGCGTGAGGCGCTCTTTGAGCGCTTGCCATGAGGTGAGGCCGACCATCGGGATGGACGCCGCCTGCTCGAAGCTCAGATTGGCCGGTTTCAGCGCGGCGGCGCTTTCCGGCACAACCGCGAATTCAGCAATCGCCCCTGTGCCAAGATCGAAGAGGCTGGCGAAGACAGCATCGCCTGGCTTGAAGCGGGTCACATTGCTACCCACCTCGGTCACGATGCCGGCCAGATCGCTGCCCAGGGTGGCTGGCAGCTGGAAATGCAAAACTGGCTTGAACATCCCCGTTGGAATCATGTTGTCGATCGGATTCAGGCCGGCAGCGTGGACGTGCACCAGTAATTCGTCAGCCTTTGGCGTGGGGCGGGGAACGTCGGCCAACCCGATGTCGGGTGACTTGCCGTAGCGCTTGAAGGTCAGTGCTTGCATGGTTCGGCTATTCATCATTGGTTTTTGCGGGTGGATGGCTCGTAATCGAGGTGTTACTATCGATTTGATACAGACAATACTACCCTTTCGAAGGCAGGTCACTATCAAAATAGTATGGACATGAAAAATAGTTGCGATAACCCGTGCCCGATCGCCCGCAGCCTGGCAGTTGCCGGTGATGCCTGGAGCATATTGATCCTGCGTGATGCCCATGCCGGCCTTTCTCGCTTTGACCAATTCAGGAAAAGCCTGGGTATTGCACCGACAATGCTGACCCGCCGGCTGGCGACACTGACGGAGGAAGGATTACTGGAGAAGCGGCGCTACTCGGAGCACCCGCCTAGGGAGGAGTACCTGCTGACCGCTGCGGGTCGCGATTTTCTGCCTGTGCTGTTCATGATTGGTGCATGGGGCCGGCAATACCGAGGCGGTGGTAAACTGACGCGCTTCTTCGATGCGCAAACAGGCACAGAAATCAAAGCTGTCGCCGTGGACGAGATTACGGGGGCAAAGATCGGCACTCGCCCCCTGCGCATTGTCACACCTGAGGAAAGTTGACACGACCTCTGCAGCCTTGGAACCCGTAGGCGTGCAGCACCATGCCGTCTTCGGCCGAAGAATGCCTGCGGGTTTGGGGGACGGGTCGGCGGCCGGTGAGGTGCTGCGCAGTGATCAGGGTGCTGGTGGATCAACCGTCGACATGTGCCGAGGACAGGGCTTCGAGCAGAACCCGCTCCAAGGTGTCAAAAAAGCATTTGATGTGAGCTTGCTTCAAGGCCTGAGGCCGGGTCACCAAATAGATCTCCATATCTGGAAGTTGGAGATGCGGGAACAGCTCGACCAAATCGGTAGCCGCTAAACGAGGCAGCACAGCCACCCCCATCCCTCGCCTCACCGACTGGAGCTGCACGGCGAACGAGTTCACGCTGATCTGCGCGCGGTCCAGACCTGCGGCCTTTGCCGCTCGCATTTGCGGCAAGATATCCAGCGGGGGAAGCAAGGAAACACTGACCGCCGTGGTAAGCGTCACGCCTGGAAATTGCTTCAGATAACCCGGGGCAGCAAAGATGCCGTAGGCGAGCCGGCCAATGGGTCGATAAATCAGTGACGGTTCCCCCAGATGGGCGGTGCGCACAGCAACATCTGCCACGCCGCGGGCGATCTTGTGAAAGTCGGCTGCCACCGTTAGCTCCACGGAGCAACGCGGGTGCAGGGATGTAAAGCGCTTTATCGCCTCCAAAACGTAATCCGAGAACCCCTCCCCTGCACTGACCAACACACTGCCGGACAGCTCGGTAGGCTGCTGCGATGTGGCAGAAAGGGTTTGCCGCCTCAAGCCTGATTCTGCAGCGATAGCAACTTCCACCAGGGATTGCCCCCGGGACGTCAGCCGGCACCCTTCAACGCCGCGCTCGACAAGTGGCTCGCCCACTGCAACCTCAAGTTGGGTCAGGCGGCGTGACAATGTAGAAGCTGCGATACCGAGCAATTGTCCAGCCTGAAGAAAGCTACCACGTCGCGAGACGGCCAGCAGAAGGCGAAGATCATCCCAATTTGCGTGCAACGTCATACTGTCGGTCATTCCTGGCTTTGCGAATATGCAAAGCCATTATGCAGTGATTGCTGTTTTTCGAAAGCATCCTCAAAGGTATATCTATAGCCCTTCGATACGAATGGACCGAACTTTATGACTATCACCCCCAACGCCTATGCGCAGCACGCCTCTGGCGCGTTCAATCGACCAGATCCAGAGGCGTTGCTTGCAGTGGTTGGCGACGATTGCATCCACCTCGACACCATGGGTCTTGTCGTCAGTGACGAGGCCTTTTTCGACAGCGCCGTGTTGCTGCCGTTAACCGAACAGCGAGGGTGTTGAGCCATGCGCAGCGTATTTGTGACCGGAGCAACCGGCTTGCTGGGCAACAACCTGGTGCGTGAATTGGTCGCTCGCGGCTACACGGTCAAAGGCCTGGTCCGCTCAAAAGGCAAAGGTGAACAGCAGTTCAACAATCTGCCGGGTGTGGAACTGGTCGTTGGTGACATGGCCAAGGTCGACGCATTCGCAGCGTCGCTGCAAGGCTGCGATACGGTATTTCACACAGCGGCGTTCTTTCGCGATAACTACAAGGGCGGCAGCCACTGGAACGAACTCGAACAGATAAACGTGTCGGGTACGCGGCGCCTGCTTGAGCAGGCCTACGGGGCCGGCATACGACGGTTCATCCATACGTCTTCCATTGCTGTGCTCAACGGCGCACCTGGCACGTCCATCGAGGAGAACTGCCTGAGGGCCGACGCCGACGCAGATGACTACTACCGCAGCAAGATCCTCGCTGACCGTGTCGTGTTGTCGTTCCTTGAGAGCCACCCCCAGATGCATGCCTGTATGGTCCTGCCTGGCTGGATGTGGGGGCCTGGCGACATTGGCCCAACCTCGTCGGGGCAATTGGTCAACGATGTGGTACAGGGCAAATTGCCCGGGTTGATCCCTGGCAGTTTTTCCATTGTCGATGCCCGCGATGTGGCATTGGCACAAATTGCCGCAGCCAGACATGGGCGCCGAGGTGAGCGCTATCTCGCGGCGGGTCGACATATGACAATGCGCGAACTGATGCCTGTTTTAGGACGTATGGCGGGCGTCAAGACGCCAGCCCGACAAATACCGCTGCCCTTTCTATACACCTTGGCGGCTGTTCAGGAGATCTATGCGCGCCTGACCGGCAGACCCATTCTGCTGAGCATGGCCACGTTGCGTCTACTGGTTCGAGAGCAGGAACGCACCCGTTTCGACCACCGCAAGAGTGAACAGGAGCTTGGGCTGAGTTTCCGGGCACTCGAGCTGACAATCGCCGACACCGTGGCGTGGTACCGTGATCACGGCTGGTTTGAAAAAGGCAGCCTACTGTGAGCGGGGAAATAATCCTGATGCGCCACGGTCAGCCAAAACTGATCGCAGCGGACAAAATGTCAGCACTCCAAATGAAAGACTGGATCGAACAATACAATCAGTCCGAAATTACCAACCAGCCCGTTCCGGAAGCCAGCATGCAGCTCGCCGCAACCGCCACGGTAATTGTCTCAAGTAGTGCGCCACGTGCGCTGACTTCCCTGCAGGCGCTCGGCCTCAAGCCCACCCTCGTCGACGCGCTCTTCTGTGAAGCGCAACTGCCTTATGCTCACTGGAGGCTGCCACGGCTATCGCCGTTTACCTGGGCATTTATCCTTCGCGTCTTATGGCTGTGCGGTTACTCACGCCGCGTCGAATCTGCAAGCACTGCGAGGATCCGCGCCAGCGTGGCAGCGCAACGGCTGCAATCGCTTGCCAGCGAAGGACCCGTTCTACTGCTCGGTCACGGTTTTATGAATCGGATGATCTCCAAGCACCTGATAGCAGACGGATGGAAACGCCAAGCGCGTAACGGCAGCCAGTATTGGAGTGCGACGGTCTATCGATATGCGGGTGTTGAAGCGTGAATCGCCCGGATTCCGGAGACACATCTCGGCGACAGTTATTGACCTGTAAGTCGGTGGCAAAAGCACACGCCTTGATGGACAATCCGGCGCCTCGAGGATTTATCGCCAAGGAACGGACATGGCACTGACCAGCAAGATTGCCCCCTACGATCCCACATGGCCTGCCCGCTTCCTGACAGACAAGCCACTCATTGCCTCTGCATTTGACGCTGAACTGATTGCTGTCCACCACGTTGGAAGCACGTCTGTCCCAGGGCTGGCGGCGAAGCCCGAACTCGATGTGCTCATTGAGGTTCACGCGCATCGCAATACCTCGGCGCGGGACGAGGTGTTGATAGCTCTGGGGTATGTACGGGGAAGTGATCTGTCAGAGGGCCATCATTTCTACCGGCGCAATGTGGATGGGATTCGCACGCACAAGCTCCATTTTTGTACCCGGGACCACCTGTCGATCACTCAGATGCTGGGGTTCAGAGATTTGCTTAGGCGCGATGCCTCGATCCGCCAACAGTATGAAACGCTGAAGCTTCAGTTGGAGTCGAGCAATACGGGTGGGATGGCTGAGTATCTAGAGAAGAAGGCGCCTTTCATTATCGCGGCGCTGCTTCATGCCGGTATAACCACGCGTGAATGATCGATTCTTCTGGCACTCCCCTTCCTCCCGACAGTAGCGACGAAGTCACCACTTCGATTGCGGCCAGCTTGACCGGCCGCCGGCAACGCCTGGAACAAAGCCCCTCATATCAAGGAACAACTTTCATGATCACTTGCCATGTCCCCCTTTGGCAGTTGTTTGTGAAGGCCAGCCAAGGCTGGAAACGGGCATTTCTGGCAGGTAATTGCTGATTAATAAAGCTCGGGAGACTATTCACTTACCAACTGGATAACCGTCTTGCCCCTGCCGCGACCTTCCGCAACCTGTCGGAATGCGTCGTTGACCTCATCCAATGCAAACTGTTGCGGGTCCACCCGGATCGCCAGTTGCCCGGCATTGGCCAGAACGGCAGCCTCGCGCAGGATACTTCCATGGTGTTCGCGTCCCTTGCCGGTTAGCAGCGGTGCCAGGGTAAATACGCCCGAGTAGGTGGCACTTTTGAAGGATAAAGGCGCGAGGCTGTGCTGACCCCAACCGAGGCAGCTGAGTACGTGCCCGGTATAAGGCTTTACTGCCTTGAATGACGCGTCCAACGTGCTGCCGCCGACGGTGTCATAAACGATGTCGAAACCCTCCCCAGCCGTAAATTGTTCGACATAGGCCTCTACACGCTGCGTTTGATAGTCAATCGCCGTGGCCCCCAGCGCGCGAATGAAGTCGAGATTGCCCGCCGAACCGGTGGCGTAGACCTCGGCACCGCGAGCCTTGGCCAATTGCACCGCAACTTGGCCGACGCCACCTGCGCCGCCATGAATCAGCACACGCTGACCACTACGAACATTTGCGTGATCTACCAAACCTTCCCAGGCGGTGATGAATACCAACGGCAGCGCGGCAGCCTCACGCATGCCGAGTGCATGCGGCTTTGATGCAATCAGCCTGGCATCCACGGCGATGTATTCGGCCAGGGTGCCTTGGGCGCCGCCGATTCCGCCGGCCATGCCGAAGACCTGCTGGCCAGGCGTGAAGCCATCAACTGCCTCGCCCAGTTCGACGACCGTACCGGCGAGATCCAGGCCGAGCACGGCCGGTAACTCCTGGCGGGCGTGAGCACCCGCACCGATTGCAATCTTGGTGTCGAGCGGGTTGACCCCGGCGGCGTGAATCCGCACCAAAACCTGCCCCTTACCGGGCACAGGGCGGGCGATGTGGCGCACGACCAGCGGGGTCTGGGCGGATTCGGCGATAGCGGCAAGCATGGTCTGATTCATGACGGAAACCTCTGAATGAATGGACGCTTACAGGTTGCACCGCCTTCCTCATTCCGATAAGAAACTAAATTTGGATATTACTTATTCCCCAAAGAGGCCCAATAGCGATGGATCTGTTCGACAGCATGCGCATCTTCGTGCGCGTCGTGGAGCGTGGTTCGTTTTCCGCAGTGGCTCGGGAGCTGAACATGGGGCAGCCGGCAGTCAGCAAGCAGGTCCGTGCCTTGGAGCAGTACCTGGGCGGAGCCGTGTTCGCCCGCAGCACCCGGCACCTCGCCCTCACCGATCAAGGGCAACGCTTCTACAGCCACTGCCAGGAGATTCTCAGCCAGCTGGAGCATGCAACACGCAGCTTCGCCAGCGGCCAGGAGCAGATCGCCGGCCCCCTGCGAATAGCCGCACCGGTCAGCTATGGGAGGCTGTGCATAGCGCCCCTGATCGGGACTTTTCTACAGCGCCACCCCGATGTGCAGATTGACCTGCGCCTGAACGATTACAACGAAGACCTGCTCATGGAAAACATCGACCTGGCTATCCGCATTGGCGTGGTGAAGAGCGAGGGGCTGGTGGCCGTGCCCCTGGGCACCAGCACACGGCGAGTCTATGCCGCACCGGCCTATCTCGAACGCCATGGCCGGCCACGTGAGCCCGCCGAACTGGCAGGCCACAACTGCATCGCCTTCACCTTGCTTGAGCATTACGACCGCTGGCACTTCACCCGTCGTGACGAAGCACTTGAGGTTGCAATCAAAGGCAACGTCACCAGCAACAACAGCGAGGCCATTCGTGAAATGGTCCTCGGTGGCCTGGGCATCTCCCTGTCTGCGCAATGGCTGTTTGCTGCAGACTTCGAGCAGGGGAGCGTGTGTTGCCTGCTCGACGAATACCAGACGACCGCGCTGCCGGTCAGCGCCGTGTTCAGCCGTGAGCGGCGCCGCTCGGCAAGGACGATGGCGTTCATCGATTTTCTTCGGGAGAACGTGTAAGCCACCCCGATGAGGCGCAGGACCTTGCTCATTGCCTGGCGTGCAAGTCGGTCGACCAGGCGTCACACCGTTCCCTGCTGCAGCCATTGTTTCGGGCTCGCGCCCACCTTGCGGCGAAAGGTTCGGGCTAGCGCAGAAGGACTTTCGTAGCCGACCTCATCGGCGATCAGGGCAATGGGGCGCCCTTCGCGAAGGCGTTTTTGCGTCAAACTGATGCGCCAGTTCGCCAGGTAGTCCGCAGGCGTAATACCCACGATCTCGCGAAAGTGCGAAGCGAAGCTTGCCCGCGACATGCCCGAAAGATTCGCCAGTTTCGCCACCGACCAATTGCGCTGCGGCTCATCGTGGATCCCCACAAGCGCGCGAGACAGCTGAGCATTGGCCAGACCCGCCATCATTCCCGAGGCGATGCTGCGGCTGGCGATCAGGTGGCGAAGCAGCTGAATGATCATCAGCTCGAACAAGCGATTGAGAATGACATCACGACCACACTCATCTCCAAAGGCTTCTTCGAACAGCCAGTCAAGGGTGCCATCAAGGCCTTGCAATTCGCCGAGGGGCTTGATGATGAAGTCCGGCAAAGCCAGGGTCAGCGGATTGTTGGCGCCGCCATCGAATTGCAGGGTGGCGCACACTAACTCCGCTTCATCGGCGTCGGTGGCCAGCAAGTGATGCTCCTGCGGGCGCACCGCCAGAATCAGGGTGGGTTCGGTCAACTCGATACGCTGCCCACGCTTGTCCTTGAAGGACAGACGCCCCGAGCGCAACAGATGGGCGTGCCCGACACTGTGTTGCCCAAGTTGGGTCGTTCCACAGAACCCACCCTGGTGAAACGCACTAGCGTGCAGGTTGAAGTGCTTAAGCAGTGTCGACAGTCGGTCCATAGCGCACTCAGGTTTAGACGATCTGTTGCATAACTTCGACGATCTGAAGCCGAAAGAAAAGTCTGCCTCTCTAGTATGGACCCCAAGCTTGATAGACAAGCCGGTTACTCAACCTATTGGAGAACGACCATGACTCGTATTACCGCTCTCTCGCTAGACCAGGCGCCTACTGGCTCGCGCGCAGCCCTCGAAGGCATTCAAAAAGGTCTCGGCTTCATTCCCAACGCATTCAGGACCCTGGCGCACGCTCCGGTCGCGCTCAATGGTTACCTGGGCCTCGCCCAAGCGTTGGGTAAAAGCTCACTGAGCGCCGCCGAGCGTGAAGTCGTTGCCCTGGCCACTTCGGAAATCAACGGGTGCGACTACTGCCTGGCTGCACACACCTTCTTCGGCGGCAAGGCGGGTTTGAGCGATGAGGCCGTAAGCCAAGCCCGAGCCGGCACACTCAGCGCGGTTGCCGCACTGGCGCAGCAGATCACGGCAAGGCGCGGCCAGTTGAGTGACGAGCAGATCGCTGCCGCGCGTGAGGCAGGGCTTACTGATAGCAAGATCGTGGAGGTGGTGGCACAGGTCACGCTGTTAACCCTGACCAACTACCTGAACAACATCGCCGCTACCGATATCGACTTTCCGCCATCGGCAAACTAGGAGGGTAACCGCCATGAGCCCTGTGACTATCTATACCACCCCGCACTGCCCATACTGCCTGAGCGCCAAGCGACTGCTGTCGAGCAAGGGCATCACCCCTGACGAAATCAACGTTGAAGCGTCACCCCTGCACCTGGCGGAAATGATGCAGCGATCCCAACGCCGAACCGTCCCACAGATATTTGTTGGCAAGGTGCATGTCGGCGGCTTCGATGACTTGGCGCGTCTTGACCGCAAGGGCCAGCTCGAGGCATTGCTTCACGCTTGAAGCGCAAAGTGCTCCGGCATGTGAGCCCATCCGGAGCACTATTCATGTTCACTCCATGCCCATGCCATACGTACCCACCTGCACAGCCGTTCTATCGCCCGCGCAACAGCACAGCGGCCCTTACCCGCTGCCTGCCGAAACTGCTCATGCGCTGAAATTCGGCATGGCTTACGGGCAGATGCTGGCAATCCAGGATGCGTTTCTGGCGGCTGTGATCCACATCAGGATCATGCAGGTACACGAATTCGTCATCGCAACCCGTGACCAGAATCCAGTGCGGGGCCTTCAGACGGGTGAAACGGTAGCTGCTAATCAGCACCACCGGCCTGAACCCGGCTTGCAACGCTGAACGCACATCAAGGCCGGGCGCCAGCATCTGATGCACGTCGGTTTCGGCCAACGCCCCGGCAAAGCCATCCTCGACCAATTGCATTACGTCTTTTTTCTGCGCGCTGCGCACCCCATCGAGGAACAGCGATCCAGGCTGGCTGACCACCATGCGCACCTCAAACCCGCGCCGCCAAGCCGCCAGTGCAAGCCCCTGCGGGCTGCAACCGCCGTGGCCTGCCGTCATGAAGATGGTGGTCGCCTCTCGCCACAGTTGAATCTCCTCGCTGCGGTGCATGGCCCGCTCCCGTTCGACCGCAGCCATGGCCATCAGCAGGCAGGCCGCTCCGCAGGTGAACTCGGTCGTTTGCGCGTAGTACGGCACTTGCCGTGCAGGGGGCGGAGCACTGCGCAGGATACGCTTCTCGAAACGCAGCGCCTGGCTGTGGTCTTCGTAGTAGTTCTCAACCACAGCGAAGCGTTGATAGCCATTGCTTTCGTACAAGCTGATGGCCGCAGGATTGTCCGCGCGTACTTCCAGGCGCAGCCAGGCGCAATTACGCTCCAGCGCACTGGCCTGGGCCTGGTCCAGCAACTGCTGGCCCAACCCATGGCCGCGCCAGGCCGGGCTTACGGCAATTGAATACAAACGGGCAAGTGATGTACCGCGATGGAACAGCAGCAGCGCATAGCCTGCCAGATGGCCCTGTTGTTCAGCGACAATAAGACAGGCATTGGCGCGTCGCACCATCCAGTTGAAATTACGCGGGCTCAGGCGGTCGAGGGTGAAACAGTCCTGCTCCAGGGCAACCAGCGCATCGATATCGGCCACCGATGCAAAGCGAAAATCAAAAGCCATGGCAACACCGTAATGTTTGAGTAACGAACCGGGACAGGTCGGGAAACCCGTGATTTATTGAAGGGGCGTCTTCTTCAACAGGGATCGAATACTCATGTCAGCGGTGCAAGCCAACGTGGCCGAAGTATTGGCCAAAACCGACGTTTCCACAATAACCCTCTCCGAGGAGCCACCCAGTAAGCGGAGCGCTGGTAACCGCTTGTTGATCGTGGTGGAGCGCAAGGAAGACTGGGCCAGCTACTTTCCCAGCGAGAGCCTGATGCTGGCCCAGGATTACTTTGAACACAGCGACGACGTTGCGAGGCGTACGCAGGTAATCAACCTGTGCCGCAGCTACAAGTATCTGGGGCAAGGCTACTACTGCTCGCTGCTCGCCGAGGCACGGGGCCACAAGGTGTTCCCGTCGGTGCGAACCATCAGCGAGCTTACCCGCAAGGCGCTCTATGGCGTGGGGCTGGATGACCTGGAACGCACGCTGGAGCGAGCCCTGGCCGATCACCCTTATGGCAGCACCGAAGCCTTCACCCTCACCTTGTATTTCGGGCGGACCGCCATTGAACCCCTTCAGGATATCGGCCGACAGCTGTTCGAGTCGTTCCCCTGCCCTGTCTTGCTGGTGGAGTTTCGCAGGCGTGACACCTGGCAGATCGACGGGATCAAGGCCGGCGCGCTGCACAAACTGCGGGATGAGCAGCAGCACTTGTTTGCCGACGCGCTGGATGCCTTCAACCGCCGGACGTGGCGCCAGCCCGCCTCGAAACGCCTGGCCCGGTTCGACCTGGCGATTCTGCATGACCCGGCCGAGGCGCTGCCACCTTCCAATCCTGAGGCGCTGGAGCAGTTCATCGAAAACGGCAAACAGCTGGGCATCGATGTAGAGCTGATCGAAAAGAAGGACTATGCACGCCTGGCCGAATTTGACGCCTTGTTCATTCGGGAGACCACGCGGGTGGACGACCATACCTACCGTTTTGCCAAAAAGGCCGAAAGCGAAGGCTTGGTGGTGATCGACGACCCTTCCTCCATCCTGCGCTGCACCAACAAGGTGTATCTCGCCGATCTGCTCAAACGCCACAACCTCGGCGCACCGGCCACGGAAATCCTGTACAAGGACCGCCCGCAGGAACTCGAGCTTGTGGGCCGGCGCCTCGGTTTTCCGCTGGTGTTGAAGATTCCCGACGGCTGCTTTTCGAAAGGCGTGATCAAGGTCGCCGACGCCCAGGCACTGGCCTCGGCGGCACAGGAGTTGTTCGAACACTCGGTACTGCTGCTGGCCCAGGAGTACTGCTACACCGAATACGACTGGCGTATCGGCGTACTCAACGGTGAAGCGCTTTATGCCTGCCAGTACTTCATGTCCAAGGGCCACTGGCAAATCTATAACCACAAGGCCCAGGCCGGCGAAGTCAACGGCCTGTGCCGCGCGGTCCCGGTGGAACAGGCACCGCCCGAAGTCGTAAAGCTGGCCGTCGACACCGCCAGGCTGATCGGGCAAGGGCTGTACGGTGTGGACCTGAAGCAGACCGGCGACCGCGTACTGGTGATCGAAGTCAACGACAACCCCAACCTCGATGCTGGCACCGAAGACGCCGTGCTGGGTAACGCGCTTTACCAGCGAGTGCTGCAGGCTTTCGTGCAGCGGCTTGAACGTAAACACCTCGGCCAGGCCTGGTAAACGATGATCGAATACTACCTCGCCGTAGACGGTGCGCTTCTTGAAGCCCCCGAGGAACGAGCCAGCGTATGGTTGTGTGTCGCGCCAGACGCCGCGGAGCAAACCCGGTTGTGCAAGTGCCTGGGGGTCAGCGCCCAGTCGCTGGAGTCCTCCCTGGACCCGGATGAAGTGGCGCGTATCGAGATCAAGCCCGATCACCTGTTCCTGATCTGGAAGCGCCCGGAAAACTTTGATGGCCGGGTATTCAATGTCTCGTCATTTGGCGTCGTACTCAGCGAAAAGCGCCTGGTGGTGATCTGCGCCGCCAACTCGCTACTCGCCGGAGTAGACCGGCAGACCGGCATGAGCACCCCACTGGATGTGCTGATGGCGATGCTGGCGGAGAGCGTGCATCACTACCTGGGCCACCTGCGGGTGGTAAAGCAGGTGGCCCGCGAAATCCAGCTGCAGTTCGATCGGACCATGGACAACCAGCACCTGGTGCAGATGTACAGCTTGAGCGAAAGCCTGGTGTATTACGTTAACGCCATTCAAAGCAATGGCGCCGTGCTAGCCCTGCTGCGCAGCCATGGTCAGAAACACGGTTTCGGGCCCGAACAACTGGAAATGCTGAATGACCTGATCATCGAAAACGAGCAAAGCTACCAGCAGGCGAAGATCCATGCCCAGGTCTTTACCAACCTGATCGAGGCCCGCGGCAACCTGGCCAACAACGGCATGAACCACGCGCTGCGCAACCTGACCATGATCAATGTGGTGTTCCTGCCCTTGAACCTGCTCGCCAGCATCGGCGGCATGTCGGAGTTCAGCATGATGACCGCCGGCCTGCCCTGGTGGTGGACGTTCCCCGCGCTGCTGCTGGCCATGGCGGTACTGGGCGGGGCCATGGCCGTGGCTTTACGGCGTATGGCATGACCCGCCATCCCAAGAAATAGTTTCAACGTGTACCCATCAACCCGCAGGACGAGACCATGGAAAATTCGGACATCGGTTTATTTATGCTGGCGCTGATTGCAATTACAGGCACCCTGATAAGTCTGTTTGAACACCGCGCCGTACGCTCAGAAAAACCCAGCATCAAGCAGCCGGCAACCAAAGTTCAGCGGCGTCCTTGAAAGTGAAATGGCGACCCACTCGCAAACTGGCGCCAACATCCTCGAGAACAGCCATCCACATCGGTCGAGGTAACAGTGCCCCAGGGCGGGTCGCATTGCCTGGCCTGCCTCAGGGACAGGGCGCAACGGCAGATGACACCGGGTCAAGGAAGATCAGTTGCAAGGGCTCTGCCAGCAGCTGTTCAGCCTGCTCGGCAAACCGCTGGAAATGAGCAGTGGTCAGGTGCGCATCCAGGGCCTGCTGGTTATCGAACGCCTCGCGCATGTAGAACGTCCCTGGCTCGTCACGACGTTCGAACAGCATGTAGTCGCGGTTACCGGGCTCCGCCCGAGTCGGTTCGATCAACGCCAGCAAGGCCGCTTTGAGCGTTGGTGCCTGGCCTGGCTTGGCCTTGAGGATGGCGAGGGAAACGAGGGGGTAATCTTGTCGGTTCACATCAAGCTCCTGGTCAGTTGCAAAGAGCAGGCACGGTAGTGCCTGCTTCAATGTGTGCATGAGTTTCACCGGGCGTAGCGCCGGGAATGTGCGCGGCGCGGAGAAACACGGTTCGTTCAAGCATGCTCATAGCAGACCGGATCAACCGGTCCGCCGTTGTCTGTCAAACTGGTTTCAGAAGCCTTCCAGGACGATCTTGCCGCGCGCCTTGCCACTCTCGACCAGCGCATGGGCACGGCGCATGTTGGCGGCATTGATGGCGCCGAAATGCTCGCCCAAGGTGGTACGCAGGATGCCTTGATCGATCAGCCCGGCCACGCGCTCGAGCAGCTCGTGCTGGCGCACCATGTCGTCGGTTTCGTAAAGCGAGCGGGTGAACATCAGCTCCCAGTGCAGCGACAGCGACTTGCGCTTGAGCGGCATGACGTCCAGGGTCTGCGGGTCGTCGATCACGCCTAGGCGACCTTGTGGTCGCAGCACTTCAACCAGTTGCGCAAAGTGCTGATCAGTATGGGTGAGGCTGGCGACATGGCTGACTGACTCGATCCCCAGGGCCTGCAGCTGCCCTTGCAGCGGCGCACTGTGATCGATGACGTGATGGGCGCCCAGTTCGCGTACCCAGTTGCTGGTCTCGGCGCGGGAGGCCGTGCCGATAACCGTCAGGCGGGTCAGTTGCCGGGCCAACTGCACCAGCATCGAACCGACGCCACCGGCAGCGCCAACGATCAGCAGGGCATCGCCCTCCCCGCCGCCCTCCACGATACCCAGGCGATCGAACAGCAGTTCCCAGGCGGTGATGGCCGTCAGCGGCAGCGCGGCTGCCTGTGCTGCACCCAGGCTACGCGGTTGATGCCCGACGATACGTTCGTCAACCAGGTGATATTCGCTGTAGCTGCCGGGCCGGGCGATGGAGCCGGCGTAGTACACCTGGTCTCCGGGCTTGAACAGGGTCACCTGGGCCCCGACTTCGCGGACGATACCGGCCGCGTCCCAGCCGAGTATTTTCGGCTCACGCGTGAAAGTGCCAGCGCGCACCTTGGTGTCGACGGGGTTGACCGACACGGCGTTGACCTCGACCAGAAGGTCCCTGGGCCCAGGGCTGGGCTTGGGCATGAAGATGTCTTGAAGAGACGCAGGGTCTTCGATAGGCAAACCTTTGTGGATGAAACTGATCGCTTTCATGGGCACTCGCTGCTGAATGTGGTTTGATTTGGCATTGAGTCTGGCGTGCCTGGCGTCCGGGAAAAACGGGCCCTGCCCGTCAACACTTTCATTGCAGGAGTGATAATGATCCGTCTCGACGACCTGGGCATCTTCGTTCGCAGCGCCGCGCTGGGCAGCTTTACCGCGGCGGCCCGCGAGGCCGATCTGCTACCCGGCCAGGCGGCCGAAGCAGTCAAGCGCCTGGAGCGTGAGCTGGATGTGCGATTGTTTGCCCGCACCACGCGCAGCTTGCGCCTCACAGCCGAAGGCGAGCAGTACCTGCCCTCGGCCCTGATTGCCCTGGAAGCCCTCAGGCACGGGCGCGACAACCTGCGTCAGGAAAGCGCCCAGCTCAGCGGAACGTTGCAGGTGGCCGCGCCCTCCGATCTGGGGCGCAACGTGCTGCTGCCCTGGCTCACGGCGTTTCGCCGAGAGCATCCCCAGTTGAATCTGCGCTTCTTTCTCTCCGACCAGATCGCCGATCTGTTCCGCGATCCGGTGGATATCGCCATCCGCTATGGCCTGAACGCCGACGCCAACTATGTAGCCCTGCCACTGGCACCTTGGAACCGCAAGGTACTGGTGGCCTCGCCCGAGTACCTGGCGCGGGAAGGCACCGTGCAAGCCCCCGAAGATCTGCTCGAACACCAGTGCCTGCTGTACATGCAACAGGGCCGGGTCTACGACAAGTGGCAACTGGGTACGCAGACCGTCCAGGTGCGTGGCGCCCTGCTCTGCGACGACGCCGATATTGCCCGGCGCTGGGCCGTGGGCGGCGAAGGGATAACCTACAAGTCGTGGCTGGATGTGAGCGACGATGTGCTGGCGGGAAGACTTGTCGTGCTATTGCAGGACTACCCCGGGCCGACCATGCCTTTGAACCTGGTGTGCCCGCACCGCAAGCAGTTGTCGCCTGCGGTAAGGCACCTGCACGCCTGGTTATCCAGCCGCTTCGCCGAACTGGAGCGCGACTGATCAGCGGGAAGCCAGCCGCCCTGATCGAAAGCACGCCGGCCCCCCGCTTGCACGCAATCGAATAATTTCAAGCGCTGCTTGACCAGGGAGAACGATCGTTCTACTCTGGCTACATGGATAAGCCAATGACTGACACACGCGAAAAAATCCTGGCGACTGCCGAGAAGCTGATTTACGAAAACGGGATTCACGCCACGGGCATGGACCTGTTGGTAAAGACCTCGGGCGTCGCCCGTAAAAGTATTTATCGCTATTTTGCGAATAAAGACGACGTAGCAGCAGCGGCACTCAATGCCCGCGATATACGTTGGATGACGTGGTTCAGAAGTGAATGCGAAAAAGCACAAACGCCAGAAGCGCGCATCCTTGGTATTTTTGATGCCCTCAAAAGCTGGTTCGAGTCAGACGGTTTTCGCGGATGTGCTTTTATCAACACAGCCGGAGAGGTGGGTGACGCAGACGATCCTGTTCGACAGATCGCAAAACTGCATAAACAAAAGCTGCTGGACTACACGCTAGAACTGACCAGCGCATTAGGTGTTAACGATCCGACTGGCTTGGCCAAGCAACTTCTTTTGATTATAGAGGGCACGATAACCGTGGCCCACGTCATGGGTGATCACACCGCGCTCGACAGTGCACGAGAAATCACAAAGGTCTTGCTCAAGGACGTGCAGCGCGCAAGCGCTTAAAGTTAAAGAAATACCCACTCAACTGAACCATCCAAACGATTGGAGGCACCACCATGTCCAACGAACACGCTCGTCCGCCACTTCCTCCTTTCACTCGCGAATCGGCGATTGAAAAGGTCCGACTCGCTGAGGATGGTTGGAATACCCGCGAACCCGAAAAGATTGCCCTGGCCTATACGGTGGACACCCAATGGCGTAACCGTGCCGAGTTTGCAAACAACCGTGAAGAAGCTCGGGACTTCCTCACTCGCAAGTGGAAGAAAGAACTGGACTACCGCTTGATCAAAGAGCTCTGGGCCTTCACCGACAACCGCATCGCCGTCCGTTACGCCTACGAGTGGCACGACGATTCGGGCAACTGGTTCCGCTCCTACGGCAACGAAAACTGGGAATTTGAAGCCGACGGCTTGATGCATCGCCGCTTTGCCTGCATCAACGACATGCCCATCAAGGAAAGCGAGCGAAAGTTCCACTGGCCACTGGGTCGCCGTCCGGATGATCACCCAGGTCTGAGTGAACTGGGCCTGTAATTCAGGTTTAACC
This sequence comes from Pseudomonas sp. KCJK9058, assembly GCF_046230975.1. NCBI lineage: Bacteria > Pseudomonadati > Pseudomonadota > Gammaproteobacteria > Pseudomonadales > Pseudomonadaceae > Pseudomonas > Pseudomonas sp. KCJK9058. The sequence continues at coordinate 177,071 of NZ_JBJJLR010000002.1, read as the reverse complement.
TGATCCTTTTACATAAAGGATCAGGTGTTTTGTGCAACTCAGCCCGGGGTCAGACGGCGGGGGCTATACCCAACTGTTTGACTGGGCATGACGCTGTGCTTAGGCATATTTCCTGGCCCCGTAAACACAGATGACAGCCCCCAGCGTCACGAGCAGCATCGTCCAGCTGACATGCTCGTGCAAAAGCAACGCTGCCAGCCCAAGCCCCATGAACGGCTGAAAGAGTTGCAGTTGACCCACAGCCGCAATCCCCCCCTGGACGAGCCCTCGGTACCAGAAGACAAACCCGATCAGCATGCTGAACAGTGAAACGTAGCCAAAGCTGAGCCATGCAGGAGCACTTACCCTGGCAAAGTCATCAGGGGCTGGAAGATTGACCACCGTCAGCAGCAGCATGACCGGTAACGCTACAAGCAATGCCCAACTGATTACCTGCCAACCACCCAATGTCCGCGAGAGGCGCGCCCCTTCGGCATAGCCCAAACCACAGACCACAACCGCAGCCAACATCAGCAGATCGCCCACCGCCGATGCCTCGCCTCCGTTCATCAAGGCATAGCCAACGACCAGCCCGGCACCTGTCAACGAGCACAACCAGAACAGTGGCCGAGGTCGCTCACCGCCCCGCAGAACCGCAAATACTGCGGTACACAATGGCAGGAGCCCGACAAAAACAATGGAATGAGCAGAGGTGATGTGCTGGAGGGCGAATGCTGTCAGTAGCGGGAAACCGATAACGACGCCGAGCGCTGTTACGGCCAATGGCGACAAATCCCCCCGTTTGGGGCGAGGCTGCCGTAGCACGATCAGGAAAAGCGCACCCAGCATGGCGGCAATTGTTGCCCTGGCACAGGTCAGGAACGTAGGTTCGAAAGCCGTGACTGCCACTCGGGTGGCCGGCAACGAGCCTGCAAAGATGGCGACGCCTATGAAACCATTGAGCCATCCGCTTGCTGATTTTTCCATCGGTAAGTCCTCGATAAGCCAAGGTTCAGTACATCACCGACAGGCTCGCCCAGGCCATGTACAATCCAATACACTTAAACCGAACTGTTAGGCATATTTATCCAGCACAGTTGAGGGTGTGATGAAACGGAGCGCAACGCGAATTCGAACTGTCATGGGTGAGATCCAGTCGCGGATAGCCTCTCGAACCTACACCCCGGGCGCGAGAATCCCCTCGGTCCGCGCGATGGCTCAGGCCATGCAAGTGTCGGTTTCTACGGTGCTTGAGGCCTATGAAAGGTTGATGGCAGAGGGTGTACTCAACTCTCGCCCTGGCTCCGGCTTTTACGTAGCCGGGCCAGTGGCACCCCTGGTGCTCACCGAACTCGGCCCAAGACTTGATCGTGAAGTGGACCCGCTGTGGATCTCGCGCCAGTCTCTAGACACCGCTAGCGATGCGTTGAAACCGGGGTGCGGGTGGCTACCGGCCTCCTGGATGTTCGAAGCCGGCTTGCGCAAGGCGCTTCGCACCGTTGCCCGTTCAGACACGTCCAAACTGACGGAGTACGCCTCGCCACTTGGGCATCTGCCGCTCAGGCAGTTCCTGTCACGCAAGCTGACAGGGATCGGGGTCGAAGCCCCTCTTGAACAGATCATGCTCACTGAGTCCGGCACCCACGCCATCGACCTGATCTGCCGTTTTCTGCTTGAGCCGGGGGACACTGTGCTGGTCGACGACCCCTGCTATTTCAATTTTCACGCATTGCTGAAAGCGCACAGGGTGAACATCGTAGGCGTTCCCTACACCGCGACGGGCCCGGACATCGATGCTTTCGGCGCGGCGCTGCTCGCGCATTCTCCCCGGTTGTACATAACCAATTCAGGCATTCACAACCCGACCGGCGCTACCCTGTCTCCGGTCACGGCACACAGGTTGCTGAAGCTGGCCGACAACTCCAGCCTGGTGATTGTAGAGGACGACATCTTCGGGGATTTCGAGAGTGCGCCAGCGCCACGGCTGTCTGCCTTCGATGGCCTCTCTCGTGTCATCCAGATCGGTAGCTTTTCCAAGACCATCTCCGCTTCGATTCGATGCGGCTACATCGCGGCTCGCAGTGACTGGATCGAGAGCCTGGTCGATCTCAAGATTGCGACCACATTCGGGGGTGGCCGCCTGGCCGCGGACATCATCCATCTGGCGATTACCGACAGCGGGTACCGGAAACACATGGAAAGTGTTCGCCTCAGGCTGGCCGAGGCTATGGACAGAACGGTAGCGAGGCTTCGGGCCATTGGCATCGAGCCCTGGATAACGCCCCAGTCAGGCATGTACGTCTGGTGCCAACTCCCTCAAGGCAAGGATGCAGCAACGCTGGCTCGGGCTTGCTTGAATGAAGGTGTAGTGCTGGCGCCTGGTAACGCGTTCAGCCAGTCGATGGCTGCGGGTGATTTCCTCCGTTTCAACGTTGCCCAATCAGGTGATGCCAAAATTTACGACGTGTTGAAACGGGCGCTGAGTGCTTAGTCGCGTGACCATCCCCGTTCTGCCTGAGCAAGGATCGTTAGATGCACGCCTTCATCTCCTTACATTCAACCTGACCAAGGCTCGGGTATCAGGAAAGCACTGTTGAACGTAGTGAGTTCCAGGGTCTTTCAGGATGGGGCAAGCGGTAACCAGATGCAGACTTCAAACCCATCGCGTCGACCTGTTGCCGGGGAGAACAATGCCATGCGCGCGTTTACCCCCTGCACGATGGTTTTGGCAATCGCCAAGCCCAGCCCTGAACCACTGATCTCACTGTGACCGCGCACAAAACGCTCGGTCAGGTGCTCTAATACAGACTGCGGCACTGCCGGGCCGCTGTTGACTACCCGCAGCTGTGCCTGATCGGTGAGACTGACTTCGACCGGTTGGTCCGTTGCACCATACTTCAGCGCATTCTCAATCAGGTTGCGCAGCAGGATGCCAAACGCGTCCGGGTCAATGATCGAGTACACGCCGGCCTGACTTGGCAACTGCAACTCGATGCGCTGCCCGCTGCGCTGGTTCCACTCGTCGACGCCGTGGGCAAGCAACGGAATCAGGTCTTGTGGCGTTTCGGACAACAGCCCGCCGCCCTCCGCTTTGGCCAACTGCATGAGCTTTTCTGAAAGCCTTGAAAGCTCGCGCAACGCCTGCTCGATCTTCTGCGCACGCAGTCGCAGCGGACCTTCCGGCGCTTCGTGGTGTAACCGCTGGATCTGCGCCAGGGTCGAGGCCAATGGTGTGCGCAGCTCGTGAGCGCTGTTGGCGGTAAAGCTGCGCTCGGCCTCAAGGGCGTTGCGTAAGCGCTCCAGCAGGTGATTGACCGCCTCCGCCAACGGATCGATTTCTGCTGGCAGGTGCGCCACCTTGATCGGCGACAAGTCACCCACACCGCGCGTTTCAATGGCACGACGATAAGCCCGCACGCTGCGCAGGCTGAAACGTACAAACAACCAAGTGCCCGCCAGGCTGACAGGAATCAACACCATTAGAGGCAACAACAACGCAAACAAGGCCTCCCGCGCGGCTTCACGACGATGACCAAGCGGTTCGGCCATCTCGATGAACAGTGTCTGGCGCAATGCGCTAGCGCCATACAATCGGTATTTTTCAGAAGTGGAAAAACCTTCAGACGGTTGTCGGTTGAAAATCTCCGGGTTGGCGTCGTGAGATTGCATCAGGATCTTGCCCTTGGCGTCGCGCACCAGGTAAGTCAGGTACTCCTTGTGCATCTTCAGCGTCGCGACGTGTTGTGCAGTCCGGGATTCTTCCCGATTGCTGATTTCCAGCACAGCCAAGGGCAGGATGCGTTGTGCTGTCTCTTCCAAGGCGCTATCGAACGCTTCGTTCAACTCATGCCGCACCACGAGCCAGGCCCCCACTGTCGCTACCAGCCAGAGTAAGGTCATACCAAGCGTCAGCCCCAGGCCGAGACGTATCTGCAGGCTCGAAGACGGCTTCATGCGGACATTAACCGGTAGCCCATGCCTCGCACGGTTTCGATCAGTTCGCGTCCGAGTTTTTTACGTAGACGGCTGATGTATACCTCGATGGTATTGCTCTCGATTTCAGCGCCGAACGCATACAGCCGCTCTTCGAGCTGCGACTTTGACAGCAGTGCGCTGGGGCGCTGCACAAACGCTTCGAACAGCGCCCATTCCCGCGCCGTGAGGTCCACCGTCGCACTGCCCCGCTGCACCGTGCGGGCACTCATGTCGACCTGCAAATCACCGAGTTTGATCTGTGGATTGGGGTTGCCGCTATAACGGCGACCCACCGCTGCCACGCGGGCCGAGAGTTCAAACAGGTCGAACGGTTTGACCAGGTAGTCATCGGCGCCAGCGTTCAGGCCGGCGATACGATCGGAAATCTGATCCTGGGCGGTCAGGATAATCACGGGGGTCACGTCTCCTGCCGCGCGTTGTTGACGCAGAAAGTCCAACCCGCGCCCGTCCGGAAGCATCAGGTCCAGCAAGATCAGGTCGTAAGGCGTGGTGCGGACGCTGTTGCGCGCGTGGTCCAGGCGCTGTACCCAATCGACGGCGTGGCCGTCATCGGCAATTTGTTCGCGCACCGCTTCACCCAGGCCTGGAGCGTCCTCAACCAATAGAACCCGCATCTGACATCTCCTGAGATGGTTGCCTTGCAGCACCTTAATCGCCTTGCCTGATGTGAATCTGAAGATTCAGCTGGCTGTCAGGTAGGCACTTTAGGTTATGCCACAGACGCCGCCCTCGACAGGAGACAAGTCATGAAATCCGGTTTTATTGCCAATGCCACGCTGTTGGGCTTGCTGGTCAGCGGTTACGCCCTGGCCGGTGACGACTGCAGCGACCCAGTAAGCGACTGGCAGCCTCGCGAAACCTTGCGTCAGCAGGTAGAGCGGCAATACGGCTGGCGCGTGCAGCGCATCAAGGTCGACGACGGCTGTTACGAACTCAAGGGCCTGGACCGCAAGGGCAATGACATCGAAGCCAGCTACTCCCCGGCATCGCTGCGCCTGAAGACACTCGAGGTCCATTTGCGCAATGACGGCGATGCCAATGACTATCTCGGCAGCCCGCTCGCCGAATGACAACTCACCTGTCTATGAGTTTTCCTGCCGTTCAGGTTGCTGTCAGCCGGCAGGTCCAGGCTCTCGACCTGACGATCAAGAGGACACGCTCATGAAGAAGATCATCGCAGCAACCTGCCTCATCGGCGCCATTACCCTACCGGCGCTGGCCCAGGCCCGTGAAGTGACCCTGACCACGCAGCTCAAGGACTACAGCGGCAATGATGCCTACCTGGCGATCTACGTCACCGACGCCAATGGCCAGTACCAGAAAACCCTCTGGGTGGCCGGCAAGAAGGCCAAATATTACAAGCACCTGGCCGACTGGGCCCGGGGCAGCGGGATGAACCCGAGCGAATTCGACGGGGTCAGCGGCGCCAGCGTCGGCAGTGGGGGCACGCTGAAAGTCAGCGTAGAACTGGCGGACACGCTGATTGATGCCGGGTATCAGATCCGCATCGACAGCGCCGTCGAGGACAAACGCGACGCCCGCGGCGATGTCAGCGTGCCGCTGACCTCCAAGGGCGCAGGCAAGCCCGCGACCGGCAATGCCTACGTCGACGCCTTTACTTACGACCTGTAGCACCCGCCACCTCCGGAGGCTGAACATGCTTCGTCAGTTCCATTCCCTTCCTGGCCTGATCGCCGCCCTGTTGGTCATGGTATTGGCCATCAGCGGCGCGATTCTGTCTGTCGAGCCGGCGCTGGAGCGTCTGCACAGCACGTCCACTTCTGCCGGGCAACTCAACGTCGGCCAACTTGCCGGGCGCGTGGCCAACCACTTTACGGGGGTGGAGCAGATCCAGCGCTCAGCGTCCGGCACGGTGATCGTCTACTACAACCAGAACGGCAAGGCCGGGGCGGAGAAGGTCGACCCACTGACCGGCCAAGGGCTCGCCCCTTACGAGCCATCCGCGTTCACCCGCTGGGTGAAAGACCTGCACCGCTCGCTGTTCCTTGGCACGCCGGGCCATGGGGTGTCGGGTGTTGGTGCCCTGCTCATGCTGGCGCTGTCAGTGTCCGGCGCGCTATTGCTGGCCCGACGCCTGGGTGGCTGGCGCAACCTGCTACGGCCGCTGCGGGGCACTTTCAGCCAGCGCTGGCATGCTGAAGTCGGGCGACTGGCCTTGCTCGGGCTGTTGTTGTCGGCACTGAGCGGGGCCTACCTGTCCGCCACCACGTTTGGTTTTATCGCCGACGGCAGTCAAGCTGAACCCGCCTTCCCTGCCCACGTCAGCGCCGGCCCGGCCTTGCCGGTGACAAAACTGCAGGCCTTGCAAGCCACCGACCTGAACGACCTGCGCGAGCTGGTCTACCCGAGCCCCGGCAACCCTCGCGATGTGTTTTCCCTGCGCACAGCACAGGGCGATGGCTACGTGGACCAGGCCAGCGGCGCCTTGCTGTCCTATCAAGCCCACGACCCAATGCTCAACCTCTATGAATTGATCTACCAGTTGCACACTGGCGAAGGCCTCTGGTGGCTGGGCCTGCTGCTCGGGCTCTGCGCCCTCTGCGTGCCGTTGATGAGCGTGACCGGCATTCTGTTATGGTGGCGCCGCCGCAAAGCTGGCCCGCGCCTCCGCCACAACAGCCCTGCTCATGCCGCCGACAGCGTGATTCTGGTGGGCAGTGAAAACAACAGCACCTGGGGTTTTGCCAAAACCTTGCATGACGCCTTGCACCAGAGCGGCCATCAGGTGCACAGCGCGGCGATGAATGACTGGTTGGGCGATTACCCTAATACCAAACGAGTGTTCATCCTCACCGCGACCCACGGTGACGGCGATGCGCCGGCCTCGGCTTCGCAGTTCCTGACGCGGCTGGCCAAAACCGGCGTCAAGCCCGGCCTACCCTTTGCAGTACTGGGCCTGGGCGACCGCCAATTTGCGCGATTCTGTCGGTACGCCCATCAAGTGCAGCATGCGATGTTGCAGGCCGGTGGCTCGCCATTGCTGGGGCTGGAGACAGTCAACCGCCAGTGCCCTCAGGCGTTTGCGCGTTGGGGCCACGCGCTGGGCGACGTGTTGGGGCAGGCGCTGGCGCTGGTTCACACCCCGCAGCAGCCGCGCACCCATTCATTGGAGCTGACAGAGCGGATTGCCTATGGCGAACAGGTCAATGCACCGACCCATGTCCTGCGCTTCAACGCTCGCGGCGGACTGCCGAATTTTCTGGCCGGCGACCTAGTCGGTATTCTGCCCCCGGGCAGCCCAATCCCGCGCTTCTACTCGCTGGCCAGTGGCGCCCAGGACGGCGTGCTGGAGATCTGTGTGCGTAAACACAACGGGGGCATGTGCTCGGAGTTTCTTCACGGCCTGGACATTGGCGCGCAGATTGACGCCTTCATTCAGCCCAACCCGCAATTTCGTCCGGCATCGGGCACGCACCCGGTAATTCTGATCGGCGCCGGTACCGGTATTGGCCCTTTGGCCGGTTTTATCCGCGACAACAAGGCCCGACACCCGATGCACCTGTATTGGGGCGGGCGCAACCCGGCCTCGGACTTTCTCTACGAACCGGAGCTCAACCAATACTTGTCGGACCGCCGCCTGACGCAATTGCACGCCGCCTTTTCTCAAGTCCAGGAGCGCAGCTACGTACAAGACCGGCTGATCAGTGATGCCCTCGCCTTGCGCCGGCTGATTGAAAAAGGTGCCCAAGTGCTGGTGTGTGGCAGTCGCGAAATGGCCAAAGGCGTGATGCAGGCCCTGGATGAAGTCTTGGCGCCCCTCAACCTCAGCGTGCTGATCCTCAAGGCACAAGGACGCTACCGTGAAGATGTCTACTGAGTTGCAGCGTTATAGCCTGAACGGCGAAACCATGGGCACCCGCTACACCGCCCTGTTTTATGCCGGGGCCGGGATGGATACCGACGAACTTGGCCAGCAGTTGGCCCGCGCCGTGGCCCGGGTGGACCAGCAAATGTCCACCTGGAAACCCGAGTCGGACCTTAACCGCCTCAATGCCGCCCCCGAGCAGGAATGGGTATCGGTGCCCAAGGAACTGGTCACGGTGCTGTCTGCTGCATTGCGCGTCAGCCGGCAATCCGGCGGCGCCTTCGACATCGCTGTCGGTGACCTGGTGAGCGCGTGGGGCTTCGGCCCAGCGGCGCGGCAGGTCACAACGCAGGTGATCGATTCCCCTGCGCCGCGCACCCGGCTGTTAGCCAGCGGCGCATTGGAGGTTGAGCCACAACGCAACCAGGTGCGCAAGCGCGTGCCGCTGAGCCTTGACTTGAGTGGGATTGCCAAAGGGTTTGGCGTGGATGAACTGGCCCGTTGCCTGGAAGGTTCAGGTATCACGCGGTACTTGGTCGGTATCGATGGCGAGATGCGCGCCCGGGGCGTCAAACCTGACGGACAATGCTGGGTCGTGGCGCTGGAAAAGCCCAAAAGGGGCGTGCGGGAAGTCATGGGCGTCATGGCGCTTAGCGATATGTCAATCGCGACCTCCGGGGACTACCGGCAGTGGGTCGACATAGCCGGTCAGTCCTATGCTCACACCATGAACCCGGCCACCGGCGCACCACTGTGCAACGCGCTCGCCGCCGTTACCGTGGTGGCGACCTCGTGCATGCTCGCCGATGCCTGGGCCACGGCGCTGATGGTCCTGGGCGAAACCGAGGGCCCTCGTCTGGCTCAGGAACGCGGGATGGACGCACTGTTCGTGCTGCGCGAAGGTGAGCAGTTCAGGGAAATATCCATTGTCGGCGGACAGCTGCAGGTGCAAATTGAAGCCCGCTGACGCCGGCTGCCGGCCCGCTCGGCACCCGTGCAACGTGAACCGCCTGATGACAGGGAGCCGCGTCAAACAATGAAATTCATGCACAGGCACACCGAGGCACACAGAAGTGATCGTATCGGCTGGCTACGCGCCGCTGTCCTGGGTGCCAACGACGGCATTGTCTCTACCGCCAGCCTGCTGATTGGGGTCGCGGCGGCCAACGCCAGCCACGCCACGTTGCTGGTCACCGGAATGGCGGGGCTGATGGCCGGGGCCATGTCCATGGCCGCTGGCGAGTACATTTCGGTGCACTCCCAGGCCGATACCGAGCGGGCGGACCTGTCCCGCGAACGGGCAGAACTGGCCAGCGACCCGAAAGCTGAGCACGCCGAACTCGCCAACATCTACATGCAGCGTGGGGTAGCACCCGAGCTGGCACATCAAGTGGCCGATCAATTGATGGCCCATGACGCATTGGGCTCCCACGCCCGCGACGAACTGGGCATCAGCGCCACGCTCACCGCCAAACCGTTGCAGGCCGCCCTGGCGTCCGCCGCGAGCTTCGTGGTGGGCGCCGCCTTGCCGCTGGCGGTGACGTTTGTCGCACCGGAGCACAGCGTGGGCCCCTGGATATCGGGCATGTCATTGGTATTTCTCGGGTCATTGGGGGCTATTGCCGCCAAGGCTGGCGGGGCCAGCATCATGACGGGCGCCTGGCGGGTGACCTTCTGGGGGGCGTTGGCCATGGGCGTCACGGCACTGGTGGGGCACTTGTTTGGCGCGGTGGTCTAGCGCGTGAATCGGGCCTCAGGCCGCGCCATTGGCGGCCTATGCATCGATCCTGCCTAATACCGTTCGGCCAGGGCGCAGAACTCAGCGTCGGAGTATTCGGCCCAGTTTCTTCGATGTCATGAATTGTCTCAGCTGGTACGAATCTGAAGATTGAAAAGGGGCAATGGCAGGCGCTATAAATCAGGTTTAAAGCCGTTCGACAAGGCACATCATGCAGCTGCATTTCCGGCGTCTGAGCGACGCCCCCATCGCCGACATCATCGCACTCAACAACAACCCCGATGTCTTGCGCCAAATGCCCTTGGGTCGTCCCGACTTTGACGAACGCAAATGCAAGGTGTGGGTTGCCCAAAAAGAGGCCCAATGGGCACTGAATGGCTATGGTCCCTGGGCTTTTTTCGTTGACGGTCAATTCGCCGGCTGGGGTGGCCTGCAGCAGGAAGACGGCGACGCTGATCTTGCCTTGGTGCTTCATCCAGACTACTGGGGGCTTGGCAGAGTGATTTTCGATGAGATCGTACGGCGCGCTTTCCAGGAGATGGGGCTAGCGTCCATTACCCTATTGCTTCCATTAACCAGAACTCGAATCAAAGGTATTCTTCGCCTGGGGTTTTGCCTTGACGCAGAGGTGGATATCGACGGCACGCCCTTCTTACGCTATCGGCTACTCGCCACCGCAAAACATTGACTGGTTGGCGGCATCGCCGGTGCACGCCCCCTGCCCTAGTTGGGTTGTGGTATACCCACCTTGTGTGCCCTGTCACAGCGTTGCGCTCTGCTTAACCGGCAGTTGTACACGAAACGTTGTTCCCACTCCGACCTGGCTTGATACGGATATCTCTCCTCCGTGTTTCTTTACAATGCCGTAGGAAAGGGACAGGCCTAGCCCGGTTCCTTGGCCGACGGGCTTGGTGGTGAAAAAAGGATCGAAGATTTTCTTGATGTTCTCCGGTGCTATCCCAGCGCCTGTATCCGCAACGTCGATGCACACCCAGGCGCCTTGATGAACAGTGCCCAATGTGATGGTGCCCCGCTCGGGGCCCATGGCTTGGACGGCATTGAGCACAAGGTTCATTATCACTTGGTTGATCTGCGACGGCAGGCATTCGACAGGGGGTAACGGCTGGTACCGTTTTACCACGTCGGCTTTATGTTTCAGCTCGCTCGCGACGATGTTGAGCGTGGAGTCAATGCCCTGCTGCAAATCGGCTAATTGCCACTGCTGAGCGTTGTCAACGCGCGAGAAGTCTTTGAGGTCCTTGACGATATGCGCCACTCGACCGATTCCGTCCTTGGACTCCTTGATGAGGATCGGGATGTCTTCCATGAGGAATTCCAGCTCAGTCTGCTCACGAAGCCTTTGCAAGCGCCCAGTGGTTTCGTTTGCGCCGAGCATCAGTTCGGCCTCGCGATAGGCGTCGAGCATCGCTAACAGTTGTTGAAAGTACCCTCCCAGAGTGCCCAGGTTGGAGGACACGAAACCGATCGGATTGTTGATCTCGTGCGCCACGCCGGCGGCCATCTGCCCCAACGAGGCGAGCTTCTCCGATTGCACCAGCTGGCTTTCCAGCTGCTTGCGCTCCTCGATCTCCTGCTGCAGCGCCTCGCTGGCTTGGGTCAGTTGCTGGGTACGCCGCTCTACCCGCTGTTCGAGCTGGTGCATTTTCAGCGAGGCTCGTTGGGTCATTTCCCACTTGGTCAGCAAGGTGCTGGCCATTTGCTGGACCTCGATGTTGTCGAACGGTTTTTTCAGGATCAGCAGGCGATCGTGGGCCTGCAGCCGGTCGAGCAACTCATCCCAGGAATAGTCCGAGTAGGCGGTGCAGACGACTACCTGCAACAGCGGGTCCTCTTCCCACAGGTGCTCAATGGTTTGAGCGCCATCCCATCCACCTGGCATACGCATGTCGACGAAGGCTAACGCGTAAGGCTTGCTGGCCTGCAGCGCACGCTTCAGCAGGCCGAGCCCTTCCTCACCGCCATAGGCTGAATCGAGTTCGAATACCGGTCGGTCGTTCTTGATCTGCTCGCCAAACAACAACCCTTCCATCTCGTCCAGTTCTGTGTTCTGCGCTTTGGCCGGGGCAAGGATCTTGCGAAAATCCTCGTGGATAGTCGGCATGTCATCAATCAGCAGGATCCGGCGATTGGTCAGGTCACTCATGCAGGCTCCGTCACCGCGATCAGCGGGATCCTCAGGGTAAAGACAGCACCCAGGCCAGGGCCGTCGCTGTGTGCGGTCAGGTGACCATTCATCTCGATGGCGGCCAAGGCGCAACTGTGCAAGCCGAAGCCATGCCCGTCTTTGCGCGTGGTGAAGCCATGGGCAAAGATCTTCTGCAGGTTTTCGGGCGCAATGCCTTCGCCTTCGTCCAGCACGCTCATTTCCAGCAAGCCCCCCTCAATGATGCGCGTCCTGAGGATCATCGTCCGTGGGTCGCTGCCGGGGCCGGACATGGCGTACTTGGCGTTGCTGATCAGGTTGATCAGTATCAGCAACAGCCGATGCCGGTCGCCCATCACCAGAGGCAGATCTGCGAAGTCGCGCACTACCCTCACCTGATGCCGGATCAACGCGCCTGCGTTCATGCGCAGCGCGTCCTCGACCAGGTCGTTGACCGACAGCGGCACTGGCACATTTTTAGCCCCGGCGTAGGATTGCTGGGTGGCCACCACTTCCTTGATGTGGTCGATGCTCTTGTTCATCCGCTCCAGCTCGATCACCATCTCCTTCTGCTCCTCGGCGATCGCCTCGGTCAGCTGGTGGAGGTAGCCGGGAAGCAACCGGCCTCTGGGATCCTCGTCGAGAAACCGACCGATGTCAGTGGCATGCTCGCGGAACAGTTGCATGGCCTTGCCCAAACCCTGGGTTTTGCTGCTGCGCAACGTTCGAGCGATCAGATCAGAGGATGTGTTCACGCTGTTGAGCACGTTGCCCACGTTGTGCAACACATTGGTAGCGATCTCCGCCATGCCTGCTTGGCGCGCCGCGTTAAGCAATTCGCTCTGAGCGTTTCTGAGTTCCAGGGTGCGATCCTCGACCCGCTGTTCCAGGACGTCATTGGCGCTTTGCAACGCATTGTTGACCCGTCTCACCTCGGCGAAGCTGCGCACCAGCAGCGCAGCCAGGCAAATGACCGAGAACATCAGCAAGCCGGATAGCCATAACGTGTAGAGATGGTTTTTACGGTTGATCCTTTCAACCTGCTGTTGATCCCTGTCCAGGAGGCTGGTGATCGTATCCAGGCGTTCAGCAACCGGGATCGCCTCGATCTGTTCGAGCAGGCGGTTGACGACAGGTTGCTCGCGCAGGATCAACGCCACGTGATTACTCAACAAATTGAGGGGCGTGTGGAATTCTTTGGGCAGGTTCTGCGCGTTAACAGCCAGGTTACCTAACCCCACCTCTGTCTCGGCAGCCCTTTCCACAGAGGTAACCTGCGCGAACTCCAGGGCACTTAGCAACAGGTCATAAGTGTCAGCAACGAATACGTGTACCTCCGGCCGATTCGGGGCCAGCATGGTGTTGATCTGGGCCTGAATACCGTCCTCGGCTGTGGGTAGAAATGCCAACGAATTTCGCAGCAAGGCATTGTGCGATTTGAATTGCTCCACGAGCCGAGCCTTTTCCCCAAACGCAGAGAGAAAACCGTCATAGGCATCGCGCCACTGGTCTGCGTCAACGCGCCCTTGTTCGGCTTCCCGGCTGTCGAATCGTGCCCACAGCCGCTTCATCTCCTTGAGGGGGGTCACGAGTGGATCATAGTTATGAGAGACGGCTACCCGGGCCTTGAGCACCTCGTTTTCCCACACAGCATCCTGTTGCTTGAGCTGACGAATGAGATCTCGGGATTCGTTGTAGGTCTGGGTCTGCTCTGACCCGGAATTCAGGTACAGGTACAGCAGCATCGACGCCAGTACAAGGACCAACCCACTGAATAGAATCAGGCTTGTGCGCCGGGAAATCACCCTCATGGCTGACCCGCCTTTTCAGCAGTAAGGGTTTTGAGGAACAGCATGATGAGCCTGCGGTCCTCATCACTTGGGATTCGTCCAAGCTGATACTGAAACATCACGTCAATCGCACGCTCCAGTGTAGGCGCCGAGCCATCGTGAAAATAGGGCGCGGTCATCGCCACATTGCGCAGGCTCGGCACTTTGAACACGCCCCGGTCGGCCTCCTCTCCGGTCACGTTGAAGCGGCCCTGATCCGCCTCGGTGGGGTTGCCGCGGTCCGCGATGTAGTCGCCGAACACGCCAAATTTCTGGAACATGTTGCCCCCAATATTCACCCCTTGGTGGCAGGCGATGCAGCCATAGTCCTTGAAGCGCTGGTAGCCATATTTTTCCTCCAGGGTAAGCGCCTCGGTATCGCCCTGCAGGTAACGATCGAAGCGTGCGCCAGGGGTAAGAAGCGTCCTTTGGTAATCGGCCAACGCGCTGAGGATGTTGTCCTTTGTCACCGCGTCCGGGTAGGCATCCTTGAACGCCTGGCGGTAATGCACGTCTGCAGCGATGCGCTGCTCGATCACGCGCCAGTCTCCGCCCATCTCGTGAGCGCTGGTGATCACGGCCTCCCCCTGCTCCTCGAGTGACTCGACCCGGCCATTCCAGAATTGTCGGAAATTTAGGCTGGCATTGAGTACCGTTGGCGTATTGAGCGTAAGCGGCAGGCCATCTGCCCCTATGGAAAACGCCCGGTCATCGGCCCCGTACTTGTCCAGACGGTGACAGCTGGCGCAGGACCGTGTGCCGTTGCGCGACAACCGCGGATCGTTGAACAACTGGCGGCCCAACTCGACACGCCCAGGTGCCAGAGTGGGTATCGGAGGCAGCGGCTTGAGCGGCTCGTCCAGCGGCTCCGCCCCGCTGCCTCCGCTCAGAACGAGCAGCACCCACAGGCCCAGACAACGGCGCAAGCGCTGCAGGTGAAGAGCGGAACGATAACGACAGGTTGTGCGCGCTGACATCCGGGAGAATCCTTTTCCCTGGGCTGACGGACTTACAGAAGGGTGGTGCCATGCCGTCAGGTTAGATGCCTTCCAGACAATTTGCCTGCCACCCGCCACACCTTGCCCGGCACCTGTCACGAAAAAATGAACTAGCCTTTGACCTAAGCGCTCGTTGAGCTCGAGTGCCTCCATCGATCGATCACGTGAGGCCTGCCATGGACGTGCAACCGCCCCTGATTTCACCCTATCGGCCGACCGTGTTGCTGGTAGACGACGAGGAGTCGATCCTTAACAGTCTGCGTCGGCTATTGCGTGGCCAACCCTATGACGTGAAGCTGGCGACCAGCGGAGAGCAGGCACTGGCGCAGATGGCCGAGGGCCCGGTTGATCTGGTGATGAGCGATGCGCGCATGCCCGGGATGGACGGCGCCACCTTGTTGGCACAGATCAATCAGCATCACCCATCGACCGTCAGGATCTTGCTGACCGGCTATGCCGACCCAAGCGCAATCATCAAGGCCGTCAATGACGGTCAAATCCACCGTTACATCAGCAAGCCCTGGAACGACGACGAATTGCTGATGACCTTGCGCCAGGCCCTGGACCACCAGCATTCCGAACGCGAGCGCCAACGCCTGGAGCTGCTGGCACGTCGGCAGAACGCCCAGTTGAGACTGCTCAATAACGACTTGGAGAAACGCGTTGCAGCCCGTACCGCGGAGCTGCAGCAGACCGCTGACATGCTCGATCTGGCCTACGAAGAACTGAAACACAGCTATGTGACCGGGACCGAGGTGTTCTCGATGTTGGCTAATCTGCGGCTGCCTCCAGCCAAGCAGACCAATCGACAGATCATCGAACTGGTGCGTTGCTACTGTCGGGTCCACGCCTTGGACGAGGCGATAAGCCGCGATCTGGTCATGGCTGCGGCGCTGTACAACATAGGCAAATTGAGTTGGCCGGATAGCATGATCGTAGCCCCATCGGACCAGCTGATGCACGGCGACCGCGACCGCTATCGCGACTACCCACGCCAAAGTGAAGCGCTGCTGATGACCCTTGAGCCCATGAAAGATGCCGCGCGCCTGATCCTGCATCATCAGGAGCACTGGGACGGCAGCGGTTTCCCGGACCGGCTCAAAGGTGAAGCTATCCCGTTCGGCGCTCGCTTGCTCAAGCTGGCCGTGGACTTCGTTGAGCTGCAACGGGGTTTGATTCTTGAACGGCAGATGAACAGCGATGAGGCCTTGCTCTACCTGCGCAAGTACGCCGACCGGTTGTATGACCCGGCGCTCCTTGAGGATTTCGTCCAGGTTTGCGCCTCGTTCCACAGCGATATCACCCTGGTGGACCCTGAAGTCAAGGTGTGTACCACCCGTGACCTGGCGCCGGGAATGGTGCTTGCGCGCAACCTGAACGCCGACAACGGCATGTTGCTGCTTAACGCCGGCAAGGTTTTGAGCGCCGCACTGGTGGAAAAGCTGGTGGCCTTTGAATCGATGGAAGGCGGTAAGTACTGCATTTTTGTAAGGGTCCCTTTGAACGACCCTATAACGCCTGGAAGATCAGACTTGGCGCCGTGTTGAAGGAGGGGGGGCGCTCATTCAGCCCGGCACCGTCAGAACTGCGCGTACAGCACCACGTCGGCGTCATCCACACCGGCAATACACCCAAGCGCTATGCTTGCTCTGGCAGGAGGGTTGCGCATGTGTGGAAGGTTGAGTCAGTACCGAGGCATACACGACTTTGTCGAAACCCTGAGCCTGCCAGAGGCCTGGCGGAACAACGTCGGCGACCAGCCACTTGGCCGGTACAACGTCGCGCCGACCACCCCGGTGGCAGTGCTGCGAGTGGATGAAGCAGGCCCGCGGGCGGACCTGGTGAGATGGGGCTGGCGGCCGCATTGGGCGACCGACCGTGCCGCGCCGATCAACGCCAGGGTCGAAAAGGTGGCACACGGCCCCTTCTTCCGGGCGATCTGGCCGCACCGAGGCATAACGCCGATCGACGGCTGGTATGAATGGGTCGATGAAGGCGGACCGAAGAAACAGCCGTACTACATCCGACGCCGGGACGGGCGCCCTTCCCTTTGCGCCAGCATCGGCCAGTTCGCTGGCAGCGAGCATGATGGGTTCGTCATCATTACGGCCGATGCCCAGGGCGGAATGGTGGATGTGCACGACCGCAGGCCAGTGGTTTTGGCCCCAGACCTTGCGCGTGAGTGGATGCAAACCGCGATGCCCGGGGAACAGGCCGAGCAGATGGTGCTGAACCTGGGTGAGCCAGCCGAGGCCTTCGAGTGGTATCGAGTGAGCAAAGCCATTGGCAATGTGCGCAACCAAGGCGCCGAGCTGATACAGCCGCTTCAGTGAAGCGGTAGTAGACCATGCTGGCCCTAGTACTGGCAGCGCAACATCATCGACCACAGATGTGCAGGGTTTCGACTCGGGGACCGCGTCGACTTGGAACCCGCGCAGCACGACGACTGGTAACACCACCGTCCACAATGGCACTTGCCCAAGCCGTTACTGTTGAAATGGCACGACTCGACGAACAGGGAATACCATTATCGAAGGCTGTACAGATTCCAAGGCAGTCGACCTGCCCGTGGTTGCGGTGGGTCCGATCGCAGGCCTCGGCGAACTCACCTGGCAGAACAAGCTCCGCTTTTCTGACTTTCCACGTACTGTTCAGCCATAACCTTCCCTTCGAGAATGGCTTCTGTCGAAGAGGAGAAGGGTCGACTCACACGCAGGGTTCGCGCCGTTGCGCCCGGCTTCCCTACCTCGACCAACATCCCCGTGGGAAATTCGACGCTCGACTCCCACAGCACGTAAATCGATGCCTGGTAACCAAGGTAGGCATGCACGTAAAGGTCATGACTGGTGGACTGAAGGCTCATCACTTTCTCCAACTGGGCGCCTCAATGCGCTTTTGATGGAGATACGACTCAAGCGATCTGACGAGCGTTCCGTTTTCCCTGCATCGTTATCCGTGAAGACGCGAGCCTCTGCGCGGGAGTGGTTCTGGCCCTGGTGCTTTGGGCGCAGGAAACGCCTTGGCGACCCAGTCGTGAGCACGCTCGAGCGCCCAGGTCATCGCCGCAGACAGTTTCTGTCCACGGCAGTCAGGGTGTACCTCTTCGAGCAAGAGCACGCCTTTTTTCCCGTAGATACCCAAGAAAAGTTGAGTGGCGTTTTCAAGTGAGAGCCGGGCTTGGATGTTGATTAAAGTGCCGCAGGGAAGGCGCTCATCGTAGTTGCGGGAATGCAACGCAGAATTGGCCCATTCCCAATAGATTTTGCCGCGATTACGCATGGAACGGACCTAGAACTCATATTCTTGACTGGAGAGACAGAATACACAGCTGTTCCAATGAATCCACTGCTGAAGGTGTATGTTACATTTTTTTACATCTGCTTTTTTCATCTAACAGCCGTGGTCGCACCACCAGCCCCCCCTTCAATCGCCGCGCGGTCAACGCACGGTCGCTCAAGGAAAGTGGCTACGGTGTTCCGCCAGGCGAGCGCCATGAACTACCGGCGGATGGACAACCTAGCCTAGCGGATGGCCACGCTCCGGCGTATGGCGTCCAAAACCCCATACCCGGTCAGACCCTTTGTGCTCCACCCGAGCAAAGGTGGGCTGTGGCCCAAAATTGGCCCAAACCTGACGCGCGCACCGTCCTGATGCTTACGCTGAGGGCGATGGAGTCCATCTATTGAGATGCCCTGTCCCGTCGGGCAAACTCCGGTTGTTTCATTGGCCGATAACAGGAGTTTACGGATGCCATTTCCACTGACGGAACATAATGCCTTGTTGGCCCTAAAGGGCGTAGGGCCGGCCGTTATCGCTCGCCTTGAGCAGATGGGCATTGACTCGCTGGCTGTGCTCAGCAAAGCGAATGCTTGTGACATCCTGGCTCAGGCATCGGCAGCAGTGGGATCGAGTTGCTGGAAGAATAGCCCCCAAGCTCGGGCCGCCATTAACGCGGCCATCGAGCTTGCAAAGGACTCTCAGTTGGGCACACCTAGTGCGTAAAGCTGATCGCTTATTTCAATTGGTAAATCTGATTCGCGTCCATCAGCCAATCTCTGCTGAACGACTGGCTAGCCGAATTGGCGTTTCCGTTCGCTCAATCTATCGATACATCGACGATCTTTCCTTCAGTGGAATCCCAATCTATGGTACCGCCGGCGTGGGGTATGCCTTGGATGCCGACTTCGAGATGCCGCCATTAACGTTGAACAGGCTCGAACTGGATACATTGATGCTCGGGATGGAAATGCTTTCAGCTTCCGCCGATAACGATCTAAGTGCTGCTGCAAGGATGTTGTTGAGCAAAATCTCAGCGTCCATAGCCCATCACCAGATTGACCCCAGCACGGCAAAAATCAGGGCGCTTGGAACCACTCCTTCCTCGACGCGTGGCCATCTCGCAACCCTTCGAAATGCCATCGAAAATGCACAGGCGCTGACGATAACTTATACCAGCTTGGATGGTGCAGTTTCGCAACGCCTCATTTCCCCCCTTGGCCTTTTCTACTGGGGAGGAAAGTGGACGGTTGGAAGCTGGTGTAGTACCAGGGCGGCTTACCGCGATTTTCGGGTCGATCGCATAGCCTCTATCGCTATTGCTCAACAACCATCACCCGACAATCCTGCCCTTGATCTCCAAGCGTATATGAAGCACCAGGCAAGCCAGTGGAAAGCGATCACTGCTACTGACACTACGCTGTCAGTATGAGCTATTGATAATTGGGACTTCCTAACACACAGCAGGTCATCCCTATGCAGCGCTCATCTCATGTACTCGAACTAGCCATTTTCAAGGTCAAACAGGAATGCGTTGCGCAAGTGCCTGTGCTCCGCGCAGGGCTTCGGGAAACGTTAAAGACCTTTCCCGGTTTGATTGAGTACCGTGCCTACTGCCCGATGAGCGACGACCGAATCTTCGCGGACTTAGCAATGTGGGACAGTCTTGAGAACGCACAGAAAGTGGCAAAGGCGTTCAACGATGGAGATCCGAGATTCTCTGAGTATATGTACGCTATTGAAAGCCTGACGTTCATGAGTCACCTCGCTCCAGAGATGAGTTGACCCCGACGCCCAGCCAGAGCTGGCAAGAGACACCGATGCCTTTGCTATCAGGCATCGGTGTCGTCACCTCCAGTGTAAGTGTTCTCAGATCACCTATTGCTAGGTTCCGGGCTGCAAACTGACGTTATCTGGCAAAGCCGTTTCGAAAAAACGTATCGCCCGCCCTCACACCTTGCGTGACTAAACGGGCACCCACCTATGCGGCAGCAGCTCGGTAATCTCACTCGCACGCTGCGTCGGCAGGCGAGTGAGAACATCCTTCAAGTAAGCATACGGATCATGCCTGTTGAGCCTGCAGACTGGATTAAACTCATGATCGCCGCCGCACGTTTAGCCATCATAGCTGCACACTCGTCATCCGTTGATCAGCCAAGTACTGCAGCAGTAGCGTGAGAATCGAGCATCAGGCCGCACCGTAAGCGGCCTGTGCATCGGCCCTGTCTAGTACAGTTGTGCCAGTTTCAGCGATTTGGCCCAGTAACACCCAGAAGCCTTCGATCAGCGATAAGGTCTCGTCAGCACACGCTGCCGAATTCGGCCAGGCCATCAAATCGGCAAAAGACAGGTTGCACGTTACAGGATGACCAGGCCATTCGGTGTATTGATATAAGCTTTCAATGCACATCGCTCGCTGCGTAATACACTCACCGGGCCAGTAAAACCGATAGACTCCAGTTGGCGTTCCACCAAACGGGGATTCGGAAAAGCAATTTCCAAGCGTTCCAATTCGCAGCCTTGATCACCGAGTCTCTGAACTGGATGCTCCGATTCGCCCCAATCGATCAAGCTAGGGACTGCCCCATTCAGTGGTAGATGCCCATCACGCTGAATGGTGATTTTCCACGAAAGCACTCCCCTGCTCATCGGTTCAATCTCGCCAAAAACATTCCGGAGTTCTTCGTCTGTGGTATCCAGATGCTCTGTACGCGCGACCCAATGGGCTAGATATGGCGACGCTTGCGCGCTCAGTCTATCCAGCCCAAAGCACCTGGGCCTGGTGGGCAAGGGCGCCTTACTGTCCGGAGCAATCACTTCAAGATAGAAAGACTCTCCTAACCTCAGCAGCAGGTTGTGAGTGCTCATTCGCGGATGCTCACCACCTGGCTGCAACCGTACTCCAAGCTGACGCTCAACAAATTGCGCCCCTAACGGAAGGGTCGGTGAAACAATGACCAGATGATCCAAGGTTGAACGCCTCATGGTCTCTTATCTCCCTGATCAGAGAACCTCGTTTGTTGCCTGCTCTTCATCCGGCACTCTCGATCTTAGTTACACTTACCTACGCTTGATCAGTCCACGCGATAACGGCGAATACAGAGGTGCCGCGTATTCAACCGATCTATGCCAGACACTCCGGATCCAACCAGTACCTCCCAATTTTGCACACCGGGCCCTTCATGAGTACGTGGTTGTCCTCATCAAGTTCGATGGTGATCTCACCGCCAGGCATGTGCACTGTCACATGATCGTCAACGAACCCAAGTCGTCGTGAGACTGCCGCAGCGGCACAGCTGCTGGTGCCTGAAGATAGGGTGTAGCCCACGCCACGCTCCCAGATCTGCACCATCAGGTTTCGGCGATCGACAACGTTCACGAATTGCACGTTGGTTCTGTTTGGGAAGAGCGACAATTGCTCAATGGTTGGCCCAAGCTTGCGTGCAAGTGCCTCAGTCGCCTGATCGACAAACACCACGCAATGGGGGTTGCCCATCGACACAAGGTTCAGGTGCAGGCGCATGCCATCGACTTCCATTGAGTGTCGTTCGTTTTCGGGGAATGTCGCCATACCCATGGCAATGGAAATGCGTCGGCCGTCGTCAAGTACATGGCAACGAACCTTACCGCCTTTGGTTAACAACTCGAAGGGCTCGTGCGAAACGATGCGCTGATCCCAAAGGTAGCGACATAGGATTCGCAATCCATTGCCACTCTTTTCCGCCTCGGAGCCATCGGTATTGAAAATCTGCACTGAGAGCATCTTGCCTGGCTCGATAACAGGAACAAGGATGCCGTCACTGCCTAACCCTCTATGCCGGTCGCATATCACCGAGATGGCCAGCATAGAGCAATCGAATGGCGTTTTGTCGTGGTAGACGAGATAGTCGTTGCCAGCTGCGTGATATTTTACGAACTGCATGAGTTATGAGACCAAGGCGCTCAGGGCGGGGAATAATGAATGGAGTTAGAAACATAGCACACGGCCGCTGAGCGCTAGGCTCTGTACGAAAAGTCTTGAGACGCAGGTCAGGCAAGGCGAAAACAGCCGAGGAAGCGGAGTGTACTGGAGTACATGAGCATTCCGAGGCTGTTTTCAACGCAGCATGAACAAGTATCAAGGCTTTTCGTACAGAGCCTAGCGGGGCCCGGTTGAGGATTCCACACCAGGTTAGAGCGATGGTGAAATAAGAGATGTCAGTGACTTGCTAGCAATGACCGCAATCGGCCAACAGCAGTCATTAGCCGCCGAAAAGCTAGTCCACCCTCCACGTCAGTCAGCGCAGAGCTAGACTGAGCCCAGTATTCTGAATCGCTAATGGTGGTTCCCATGAAGCACTGGCTTCCCCTGCTGCTCACCCTGCCTCTGTCGCACACCCAAGCTGCGGGACCTGCCTTCAACTGCACTCAGGTCGAGGCCGGCAGCATCGAACAACAGATCTGCCAGAGCGAGCGGCTCTCGGCAATGGACCGGAAAATGGCCGAGGTCTACACAGCCGCGCAGCAGAAGGCCGGCAATGAACATCCGCCGGTGCTCAAGACCGAGCAACGGGGCTGGATCAAAGGCCGCAACGATTGCTGGAAAAGCGCGGACCAGCCCGCCTGCATCGCCGACAGCTACCGCCTGCGCATCGCCGAACTGCAGGCGCGCTACCGGCTGGTCGAGGCCACCGGCCCGGTGTTCTACCAGTGTGACGGCAACCCGGCCAAGGAAGTGGTTGCCCGCTTCTTCCGCACCGAGCCGCCCACGGCCATCGTCGAGTTCGGTGACCGCAGTTCGCTGATGTACCTAGAACAGACCGCAAGCGGCGCGCGCTACCAGGGACAAAATGAGAGTCTATGGGAGCACCATGGCGAGGCCATCGTGGTGTGGGGCTATCAGGGGCCGGAAATGCACTGCACAGCGCGTTGAAAGCCGCCGCTATGACCCATTGCAGAAATTCTCCAGGGGTAGCTATCGGCCAATATCGAACTTTGATGTAGTCCGCCACGAGGTCATCATCCAGAACACAAGCGCGCCCTGCTTCCTTAAAGCTGCATTACGGCGAGCGCCCTGCGCAGAGGCTCGTCGGATATCTGGATAGGACCGTGAAATGGCACGTCCATATCCAATACCAGATATACGGAAGCCGCGATAAGCATTGAAGAAACGATGAACATTCCTATCACCATTGAATTACGTGGCGCTCGGTATCCAAAACTGGCGAAAATGAGCGTCAACCAAGCAACAAGCATCCCAATGAGTGGGCCGGGAATTGCCCCCTCTGACTGCTCGACGATCCTCCAGCGTTGCTCGATAAGCGAATGATATTGCTGACGAATATCCTGAAGCATAGTTTCATGGTAGCGGTCTGGCGGCTTTATGGCAGCCAAAGATTTTCCTATGTCATCCAAGTATTTAGCTGCCTCGCTGTTACGATGTTGCAGCGCCTCGTCCCCCCGGTACGGGGACTCAATAGCGTGCTCAAGATAGGTGACCAGTCGGTTGCGGGTGTCTTGTGCCGATTCGCCATAGCCCCGCAGTGTCCGATCAAATATGATCATGCTGGTTGCATACCCATGAAAGTTAGCGTCAATGGACTCGAAGGTATTTTTGGCAGAATTGATCATCAATCCAAAGACCAGCGATGTCATAACCACAAAAATGTTAGCTACCAGGCGAATCACTGTATTTGTGTCTTCGTCTCTATGGTGGGATGCCAGCTTTGGGTACCACTGCATCATGAGAAGCGAGGCGGCAACCAAGCACCCCAAAATAGCCACTGCGATCCAGAGAGAATTCATGCATCAAGGCCTCGATCAATCTGACTCAAGTCTTAAAAGATAGACCGTGGCCGACCGCTTTGGGTCCAGGCTGTGTGAAAACGCAAGTAAGTACGTCGAGTAGCGAAAGAAGCTGGTGCAGCCTGTAAGGATTTCCGGACCTTTGTAATAGCCTCGGTCGGCTACCACTGTCAGCGACTCAGCGCCGATCTCTTCGTCGGCCACTCGTGGCCATTGAGCGTGCATCAGGATCGGTAAAAGAGATTTGCTGATCTGGGCTGGCGTGAAGCTGCGTTTCAATGTCCTTGAGCTTCGTCATCTGCTGTTTCGGTTTTTCTATTTTTTCGCTCAGTCGTTCAACCTTGGCCTCGGCGACCTCGGGCGCTGCCCGAACCGCCGAATCCATCGCCGCAAGATAGCGGTCAATGCTCTGCTCGATCTGCTGCATGCGCGCCTTGATCTTGCCCTGGGTAAAGTTGCGGTCGCGGTTATTCACGGCTTTGAATTTGCTGCCGTCAATGGCGATGATCGACTGGGTGAAGAGATTGAGGTTGCGGCAAAGCACTACGAATTGCCGGCAGACGCTGCGAATGGCTTTACCGTTGTCTCGGCGAAAGTCGGCAATCGTTTTGAAGTCAGGAGCCAACCGGCCCGTTAACCACATCAGCTCGACATCGCGCTCTGCCTCGCGCTCAAGCCGACGGCTGGACTGAACCCGGTTGAGATAGCCGTAGATGTAGATTTTCAGCAGCACTGCTGGATGTTACGCCGGACGCCCCGTTGCCGCAGGATCCACACCCTCGAAACCGAGTGTTCCAAGGTCAAGTTCATCGACAAAAACATCGACTACCCGAACTGGGTTTTCTTCGGTGATGTAGTCGTCCAGGCACTCCGGCAGCAACGTGACTTGCGTCCGAGATTCACCTTCTATGAATCGCTTCATGATCGTCCCCGCCACGATCTCGACGATCAGAAGGTTAGAAAATCGCAGGCGTTTTCACACAGCCTGGACCCATAGCGAACGTTTGAATGCTCGGTGATTGCTTCGGTGCTTTTCAATGAGCATCATCGGGGTTCGACAAGGAGACGTCTCTATGCCCAAACCATTGCTGCATCTCATCTCAGGAAAAATTGCATCCGGTAAGTCAACGCTAGCCAAAAGCTTGGCAGTTGAAGGATCGACGGTTCTGCTGAGTGAGGATCATTGGCTCTCACGGCTATACCCTGAACAGATCAAGTCAGTAAACGACTATGTGCGTCTTGCGCACCAGATTCGGCAGGTGCTGGGCCCGCTCGTCATCGATATCCTTCGGGCTGGAGTGACTGTCGTTTTGGATTTTCCTGCAAATACTCCTCAAGATCGACTATGGCTGCGCAACCTGGCTGACGCAGCCGAGGTTTCACATTGCGTCCACTACATCGAGGTGGACGATGACACCTGTCGAGACAGGTTGCATCTTCGCAACCACCGTGGTGAGCATGAGTTTGCGGCGACTGACGCGGAGTTCGATCTGATCACTAGCTACTTTCGAGCGCCACATAAGGATGAAGGGCTTCAGATTAAAATTCACCGACATTGACGATCTCTAGTGCGGATTTGGGCCGCTACCGAACCAGAGCGCACCATCACCTTCGTCTATTAGCGACCTCAAGCAACGCCGCAACAATGAACGGCCCCTTTTTCTCCAGATACTCAGCCATACCGCCGATATTGGTGGCTTCCAGTTCAATCTTGAGGTCTTGATATCGCTTCCGAAGGGAGGCGTCGTTCCTGAGCAGATCTCTGAACGTCAGCATCTGAATGACTGAGTGGTGACCACGCCTGCAAATGTGAATCTTGTGGGTCCGCATCTCGCCAACATTGCGGCGATAGAAGTGGTGTCCTTCCGACAGGTCACTGCCGCGTACATAGCTCAGCGTCAGCAACACCTCGTCTCGCGCTGCCTCATTGCGATGCTCTGAAACCTCGACCAGCACATCGATCTCAGGCTTTGCTGCAAGTTGCGGTACAGCCGTGCTGCCTACATGGTGAATGGCGAGAAGCTCACCGCCTAATACCGAGGCGAGCAGCACTTTGACCGCCTCATACCGTTGCGGCCATGCAGAGTCGTAAGCCGTGATCTTGCTGGTCAGCGCCATGGGGCCTCCTTGGGCAAGTGAAAACGTTCTGATGCGCCTACTCCGCAGACACCTGCCGCCAATCAAGCGCGATCTGGCATCTAATGACCTTGCACAACCTGATCAGGCTGCGTGCCCATACTCGCGAGAAAAACATCGGTATCCCGATTGGTCCGCAGGCAGACCACGCGACAGCCCGACGGGGCCGTCGCCACGAATCGCTTTATCGCCTCCCGAGACGAGGTTTTCGTCCGCCACATGAACCTGAAAAACTCCGGAAGGTTGGCCAGCAACTCCGGGCAGTTGTCCGGCAAGTCAGGCCGGGATCGGCCGCGGTTCAACACCGTTCTGAGGAGCACGCGCCAGAATCGAAGCGGAGCCGAACGATCAATCCATATCAACATGTCTGCGCGGGCCAACCGGTTGTTCCATGTGGTCGAATGCCCGCCTTCGAAGATCCAGCGCTCACGGGCCTCGACCTCATGACAAAGACGCGTCTTCTCGTCCCGGCTCCGCTCGACCCACCCTGGCTGCCAATGAATCGTGTCGATGTGCACGACCGGCAAGCCTGTGCGCTCGCCAAGCTTGCGCGCCAGGGTACTTTTCCCAGCCCCTGGCTGACCAATGATCATCACCCGCTGCATTCAAGCTCCCTCTCGCCATGCCTGCTGAATTTTGGGCGCGCGATTCTACGACAATGGGCGACGCGGTCAACTGCAAGCGCACTCATGCTCTGGGCGTCCTTCGCAAGTCGGCAGCTGATCACTGCTCAAGTGGTGTAACTCATCATGGCGCTGGCCACTGAGTTCGCCGTTTGGGTGATCACGGCCGACAGCTTGGCTTGAGTATTATCCCTGACCGCCTCGAAAGCCTCCAATTGCATGTAGCGTCTTTGCATGCGCCACGCGTAGTTCTGCACGCGGATCGCCGCAGAGAGACTGCCTGGGGCCTGGTAGTCGGCCCTGTCAGCCGCAATTGAGCATGAAGGCCGTTGGTGTCACCAAAAGTCGGTATGGCGTTGGCAAGGGATACGGAAAACAGTGGTTCAGAGAACTGATGGGGGGTCATCCCACCGCTCGTAGATACGTTCAAAATCTGGTTGCATGAGTTCAACCCATACCCCCACGCTATAGGGCTCATCACGCTGAAATACGGGAAGAGGTAGCGTTGCCCGGACAAAGAATCGTTCGGCGGAAAACAAGCTCAATGTCATCGCTGGCGTGTTCCATTCCGCACTCATTGCAGATCATCTTAAAAGCTCCCGTTGCATCTACCGGTTTACTGCCTTGTACAACGTTAGGTACAATGGCCGCGGTTGCCAGCGACGGCTGGATCCATCTGGACACCTGTGGCCTGTGGCTACTGGAATGACGATTCTGATTCTGATCCAGATGAGAGAACACTGTGAGTCACTACGGAGCCGCTGTGCGGGCCGACTGGCTTCACTTTCTTAGAACTTTGGGCGTCGCCTGTGGCGGTCCAAAGAGCAACCCTTACCCGGGCAGAGCCCGGAGGATGGACAAATGCACGTACTGACTTTTAGCCAGGCTCGCGCCGAACTGAAGCAGACAATGGATGATGTTTGCCGGGACCATGAGCCCGCCGTAATCACGCGACAGCGTGGCGAACCCGTAGTAATGATGTCCCTGGAGGACTACAACGGGATGAACGAGACCATTCACCTGTTGGGATCGTCCAAAAACGCTTCGCGCTTGCGCTCATCCATCGCTCAGCTCCGGGACGGCCAGGCCTTGACGAAGGAACTGGACCTCAATGAGCAAGAACCAGAAGCAGCGGAACAAGGATGAAGCCCGCGACAAGGTAAGCGTGAAGTTCACCAAAGAGGGCTGGGAGGATTACTGTCACTGGCAGAGTGCCGACCTCACCATACTTGGCAACGTCAACCGCCTGATTGACGCGTGTCTACGCACCCCCTTCACGGGTATTGGCAAGCCTGAGCCGCTGAAAGGCGATTTATCTGGCTTGTGGTCCCGCCGCATCACCCGTGAGCACCGTCTGGTCTACTTCTTCGAGGCCGGTATGCTCACCGTTCTGCAATGCCGCTACCACTACGACGACTAAAGCACTGTACTGTGCTGTGCGCGAGCTGCCTCCCCCCCCCCGTAAAAGGGGCGGTCGGTGAACGAAATCACGCGCGCGGTCGTTTGGCGCTTGGTGTCCAGTTCTTAGGGATAGGCTATCCGCAGGCTCATGCAGAGGCGCACTACCACGCTGCACGGGAATCGCCGTTCGTCTTGCCGCCCGGCAAGAATGGGGAGCACGTCAAGCAGACGTCGGACCTGCACCACCAGTGGCGGCCAATCCTGAAAGGTTTGGGCATCAGGTACCGCCCCCGTATAACTGCCGCCACACCTATGCGACAATATGCTCAATGTCTGGTCTCAACCCCGCATTTATCGCCCAACAGCTCGGGCAAGGCGTGCAGATGCTCTTATCGACTTATGCGCGCTGGATTAACTCGTCTAACGACTGGCAGGAGCTGGATAAGCTCCAATTTGGTCCGTAGCTGCGAAGAAGCCACGTAAGTTATTGATAGGTAAGCTCCTTGATCTCCACCGCTAACATCACCATGCGCTATGCAATGGGATTTAGCGGGTGGAGATGAGTAGGTTTTACTGGCTGAAACTCCCCTCTATCCCCCACCAAAACGCACCGGTTGGTTCGCGAATTGGTCCGATGCTGATCTAGGACCTTCCATACCGATCACGCATAACGCTCACCGACATCGAGCGAAATCAACGGATTTGCAATCCGCCCTGCATTTTCCTGATTTTCAGTAGCTTACGAGCTTTTCAGTTCCGCATAGAAACTTTTCTAGTAAGGCTGCAGCCCTTTAAAATCAAGGGGCATGGCAGGAGTTGCGGAACTGATTTTCGCGTCTAGTCAGCGGTTTTCAAGACCGCAGGATAAATCCAGAAACCATGCCAATTGCGATGTGGAACCGATCCCAAAACAAAGATGAAACGGCAAGGCTACAGGACGCATACTGCAAGGGTAGCCGTTTCAGTTTTGGGATCGATTTTGGACTATTTGCGGGCAAAATTCTGTCAGTTTCACCGATTTTCATCCCGTAAAGCCGTAGCATCTTGCGGTGTGTTTTTGACAGACACAACACCCCATCCAAGGGTTCAGCCAACAGGAAACTCTACAAAGAATCAGATTCCGAGGTGCGCCCCTTTAGGTTTCATGGGAGGTCGTAAATAGCCTAAAAGAGCCTGCCATCTGGTGAGGAAAATGACGTCCTGTAGATGTTCCCACTATAATCTGAAACCTCTGCCTCGAACTCTATACTGGATACTTCCCCGCTGCTACCAACACCGGAAATCGTAAGATCAAGAAAGTCAGAGTAGTATATATTGTAAACATAATCACCCGCAACATTCGTTATATTTCTGCAACTAACTTTATATATATTCCCAGGAAGATTTTTAAGCACCCCTGGCGCCACAGATGAAGGAGCACACGAAATTATAAGACCAAAATCAGAAGTATACCTGTGACTTATCTTAACTGGCGTGAACGGCCAAGATTTCGGCTTTTGCTCTTGGTAATTTATCCCCTTAATATCAGATAAACCATTCGGCGGCAGAGCAACATAGGTCAGCCCATGATAAATTGAAACACCTTTTGATTTATTTAACGGTTGACCAGGAACAGAGATCGCCGTCTCCACCACCCAAAATCCATCTCTGCGCCTGTAAACTGACTCCCCCTCCATCGTGTTAGTTACGACACGAGTCTTAACATATCCACTCTTTACTCCAGAAGCTCCAACAGCTGGATCATTTTCAAGCTGCTCTTTTAGACCAGCACTAATCGGAACGTCAACTGGCCATCGCCGGAGGGGCTCGGCTTCAACCGTAGCAGAGAACAGCAATATACTCGCCAACGCCGATCTGAGGTTACTCATAGCTGCACACCTCACACTTTTCGATATCAAAATTCTTCATTGTGATCTTTTTCATACTGGCACTGTGTTCGAATGCCGGCCTTTTATTCCCTGCAATGCTGAAATATGGTGTAGTGTCAATAAAATAAGAAACCTTCGCGCAATTGGGCTCGTTCGTAGTGACTTTATAATCAGTCCCGGTTTTGCCCTGGCGAATTATTGATATATTCGCCGAGCACCGACCTACTATCTTTTGGCAGTTGCAGGACTTTTGATAGCTTTTAGCTCTCGCGCGCCAGTCGGAATCGGCCTCAATCTGGCTGGCCTCTCTTGCATAATCCTGCTGCAAAGTTAGATCTCTTTTCTGAGCTGCCTGCGCGGCGGCATCCGCTGCCCGTTGCGCATCCGCTTCTTGACGCTCTCTTTCAATTTTTCGCTGGGTCTCGTACTGCTTTAATGAAGCTCCTACCGAATTCAGAACCCTCGCCGCATCATCCAGAGATGAACCATTTTTACCGTTGGAACTGTAATCGTGGCAGTCAGGGTCGTATCTACCTGCCTCCATGCCACAGGTAGCGCTTGCCAGGATGCTAAACAACAAATAGCTCACAGAAATAAATCCTACCAGTAAATATTTTGCAGTGCGCATAAAATGCTCCAGGCTTTTAAATTGCTGACCGTTATTGTTAACGTTTCACGCTCTAAAAAAGTTCTCCCATTGGCGAGGTGAACGAGACATTATATTTGTGACCCAGATGGTCTTCGGCCTCTGCTTGAAAACTCAAACCAGGACTTGGTGCGCCATTTGTACCACCTACTGAAATTATGTAATCAAAAAAATCGGAGTAGTAAACATTGTAAAAATATGGCGGCTGAAAGCCATCACTATGCTCGCAGCGCATCTTATATATGCCCCCAGGAAACCCTTTGATTTCGTCGACTGCAAACTGCAGCTGCTTACAAGATAATATATATCCTCCAGTCCTGTATTTTTGCACCAACTTGATCGTTTTGGGAGGCCATGTCTGTGAGTCACCTTCGCTATAGCTTATTGACCGTGTAGGGTTCGTATTGTTTTCATCGGTGTTATCCAAGATACCGGTTAGACCTCTATAGATCATCACAGCCTTGTTTCTTGATCCGCCCAACATCTTATACTCCGACTCACTTACCCATAAACCATTGCGATACCGCGCTGTGGTAACATAGTCGCTGCCATTGTATCGAATTACCGTTCGAATTGTGCCTGACTTTATTAGAGCCTTTCCCACAGCCGGATCATTCTCCACCTGTTCTTTCAGAGCCGGATCAACTGAAACTTCTTCTGGCCACTTTCTAAACTGATCCGCTTGTGTAGCATGCGCGACGATCAGTAACACAGCACCGACTATAGAGAGCCTATCCATTCAACAACACCTCAGAGTTTCGATTCAGAGCTAACGAGCGTGGAGTCAGTATGGTTTCAAAAAAACCGCTCCACATCATTCAAATGAATGATTGCCCTTCCCTGTGCTGAATGCGCATTGAGCTTTCCGCCCGGCTAGACCTGCTACCAACTTCTGGTATTCTGGAAGCAGCTAACCCCAAGCCCTGCAGGTATGCCCTAATGAGCAATATGGACAAGCTGTACGATGACCTTGTCGGTCTGTGCTACGAATCGGTGCTGGACGCTGCGGCTTGGACCACCCTGCTGAGCAGGCTTGCAGAGGCTACAGGGAGGCAACAAGGTGCGCTCCTGCTCTGGGAGCAAAAAAATAAGGCTGGACAGGTATCAAGATTTTACCAGCTTGAGCAACAAGCTGCAGAAGATTACAACAATTATTACTGTAATATCGATCCTACTCGGTCCTTTATGCAGGATCGGTCGGTTGGGCTTTGGTATCACGACTACCAGGAGCTAGGAGCTGACCGCATCCGGCGCGATCCTTACTACCAGGAATATAAAGCCCAATATGGAATGAAGAGTGTTTCAGCAATCAAGATCCACAAGGACAGCACCTCAGAGGCCTTTCTCTCGTTGGTGACCAACAGAGGGACTCACGGTCCGAATGTTCAACAAGAGCTGTTGCTCAACCGTTTAACACCGCACCTTATACGGGCTTCAGAAATTTCATTTAGGCTTGGTCGCCTTGAACTAGAAATTAAGAGACGAGACTTCTTGCTCGATCGTCACCCTACTCCCCTCTGGCTGCTAGATGATGATGGTTATGTGGTTTATGCAAATCATGCTGCGACAAGGCAGGTTAGTCAGAATAAATTCGAACTTTACGAGCGCTTCGGTCGACTCCACGCTCACCATATGGATGCTCGCTTGCAGCATCATATTCAGAAGGCATTTGGAAAGACAGGCTCTAAGCAAGCCAGCCGTCTTCGCCTTTCGCCCAATGGGAAAGATTTATTAGTAGCACCGGTCGACACTGATACACCTTTGAACCAGTATTCCAGTAGACCACTTGTATTGATTGCCTATCTGAGTGGCCAGCTTCAGGGGGATTTGTTAGCCCGGCTTTTTCAATTCAGCCCAGCTGAGCAGCGACTGGCTGAACTGCTTTGCCTAGGCCATACGCCCGAAACTTGTGCGTCTCTCTTGAATGTCTCCATTAATACCGTCCGTACGCAGATGCGTGCGCTCTTTCGTAAAACAGAGACTGAGCGTCAGGCGGAGCTGGTAGGCTTGCTAACGCGGATGAAGGTTTGATGTTCACTTAGGCGGTAGCCGTAATCACTGAGCACTATGGGCTCAGCAGATCGTGATGGGAGTGATAGGCCTCTTCGAATTCCATCAGCGCCCAGTAACGAGCGGCCTCGGACAGCTCCAGCATATCGACCAGGTTCTCCGAACTGACTTCACGGCGGCGGTGAGCGGCATAGGCCATCTCATCGAGCACAGCGGCGCGGCCGTCTGGATCGGTTATCAAACAGAACTGGTCGTTCAGCTCATCCAGCCATGCTTTCGGTATCCCATTCATCATTCTGCCCTGCACCACCAGGACTGCGCGTAGAGTACGCCGTCGACCTCCTCCACCCCGTTGATGTTTATACCGAGCTGAGCCATGCCGTTGACCTTGGCGTCGTGAAGACGCGGAATGATGTCCGGCCCAGGCGCAGGGTTGAACACCCAGGCCTGTGTCGATACCCGGCCCAGCGGCTCGCTGTGGTGGTCACCAATGTGGATGTCGGCCCGAATGGGTGTGATCTTGCCGAGCTGATTCGTAGGGATGGCCACGCCATTCACGCGGCGGCGAACGAGGAGGAAGTACATAGGGCACCGATACTGTATGGATAAACAGTATCGTATAGGCGGGATCGGTCGCGGGCAATTGCCGATCAGCGGATCAGTGAAGAGGTGGCAAATCCTTACCTCTGGCCTTGGCGATGACGCGGAGCTGGTAATCGGATACCACCTGGAACAGCGACTCAGCCAGCAGCCGCAGGCGCTCGATCTCCTCCGCCGGCGCGCCGCGATCCTGGGCCTGGTGATACTCCCGCAGGGCGTCGACAGCCTGCTGAATCAGCGGCTCGCCGGCCTCAACCATTCCAATGAAGGTTTGTCCATTTGTTGACCTATGACGATGGAAGTCCAGAGCTACAAATTGACCGCTCCCCTAACAGGCCTACCTTGACATAGATGGGCTTATCAGCGCATTGGTCGATCAATTGAGTGATCTGGCGCTCATAATTGTCATAATATTGCAATGTATAATCATCAAAAAACAAAACAATGAAAATCAACCCACTAGTTCCACTAGCGTCTATTTGGCCGCCTGCGACACTTATCGTTGAGAGGAATTTTGCAAAAAACTCATTCGATAAATTCGTATACACTGAAGAATCATAGCAATCCCCTAGCGCTACTCTATCGAGTTCATCTTGGGAGACACATATGGTTTTTACCTCACAGTGCTTCAGTTCACCATGCTCCAAATACGACAAATCAGGTGATCTACCCCCTCCCTCAGGAATGAACCTTATTTGCTCAAATCCTTGCATATTAAGGTATTCATAAGCAAACGCTTCGTTCAGGCGCGTGAAAAACCCTTGTTTAAGCTGGCCATTTCGATGGTCCCTAAAATAGCCAACAACCTTGCCTAGAAAGTCGATCCATAATTCTTCAGGCATCTTCGAAAATGCTCGATCATAGGAGCCAAACATTTCTCTAGCTTGAACCGACTCCTCTATCCTAAGATCAAACTCATCAAAGAAGTTTTCTTTGGGGAACCTTCTTTTTACAGATGCGATAAGCTGTCGAAATCTTTCCATATAATCCCTTGCGAAGAGCCTGCAGTATGGCGGGGCGGCTCGAACTGTTACACAGCATTACTCGATCAGGGCATTATAGGATGCCTCGCACGCAATGCTCGCTATTCTGGCTCGATCATAAGCCTGCGCCAGCTCTCGATTCGTTTCGACAGACCTGCTGAGCAGGTCGGAGAGCACCATGGCGGCGCGGATGGCTACAGGCCTAGGGTAGCTAGCTCAGATGCTGGTGACTCTGAGGGCTAGCGCTGGTACCATCTTGCCACGCTAACTTTCCTCTCATAGGGACCAAGATAGCCAGAAGCCCCGGACGCCAGCATCCGGGGCTTCGTTTTTTTAGCGGGACGGCCTCTCAACGGCAAGACGATGCAGCAGCCTCCAACAAGCGCTCATATCCTATCCGTTGCCGTCTCTCTGCCAGCAGCGCACGAACCTTTACCTCTAGGCTGTCGGTCTTGCGCAGGCCGGCAGTTGCCCACGGCGGCACCGCGACCTCCGGTGCTCGGCATGGTACCTGCACCGGCACCTCGACACGAACGTACTGAATTTTGGGCTCGCTCTTCCCTGCGCACCCGGCCAGCCCCAGCGCCAGCATCAGCCCGCTCCTACAGGCGAAGCCACGGATTACACGGCGTACCGCCTGGTAAAGACCCGTTCCGCTCCCACAGGAGTGCGAGTTCAGCCCCATCCTCATAGGCCAAGTTCCTTGTCGATGATGGAGGTGGCAGCGGCGCACTGGTCGCCGCCGGTGTGCTCTTGCTGCAGCAGGTTCGCCGCGGCGTAGTCGATGCCTGCACTGGCCTTGGCCTCGCCCACTGCCTTTTCCGCGCCGGCCTGGCGGACGTTCGCGGCCAGGGTCAGGTC
The DNA here is from genome assembly GCF_046230975.1 of Pseudomonas sp. KCJK9058. NCBI lineage: Bacteria > Pseudomonadati > Pseudomonadota > Gammaproteobacteria > Pseudomonadales > Pseudomonadaceae > Pseudomonas > Pseudomonas sp. KCJK9058. The sequence continues at coordinate 142,353 of NZ_JBJJLR010000002.1, read as the reverse complement.
GCCCAAAGCCTTGCCCTGCTCCTGCGCCAAGCCTGCAAGATTGTCGCGAGCAGCTTTGCAGGCGGCAGCCTCCCCAGCCGAGGCATCCAGCAGCGGGCGGTAATGCCGGGCCGCCTGCCACACGCCGCCGGCAGCGCCCATGCCGATCAACAGCATGCAGCCGGCCAGCACCGCCAGTAACCGGCTATGACCGATGGGCAGCGCGATCATGCCAGCGCCCCGCCCAGCTTCTGCCATTGAGCCAGGAGCTTTTCCAGCTTGTGCGGGTTCTGGCCGTAGCTGTTGCCCGGGAAACTGGCCCAGATGTTCGAGCACTTGGCGACAGCCTGCTGGATGCGGCCGGCTTTTATGTCGTCCAGGGCCCGGCGCTCCCGGATCTGCTGCAGCGCAATGCGGTCCTGGTTCTCCGGTGTGAAGCCGCCAGCCAGGCGCAGGCTGATCCAGTATGCATTCCAGTAACGCTCCAGCAACTGGTACCGGCCAGCGGCGGTGCTGGTGACCGGCTTGCCGTTGATGGGAAAAGTCAGCTTGCGCCGCGGGTGATCGGCATAGCCCTGGAATAGGCCGCCGCCGTACAGCACGTTGTAACCATCGTCGCTGGCCTTGATGGTCGAGGTTCCTTCAGAGAAGGCGATCAGATCCAGAAACCGGAGCACGTTAGCGCCTCCGGCCTGAGATTCGGTGAGTCTGGCCATGAGATTTCCTATGGACAAAAACAAGCCCGCGCTGGGCGGGCCGGGTAAATTTCAGGCACAAAAAATCTATGGTCACCCCATTTTTTGCAATACTGATTAACGGATGAAATGGATGGCTTGCTTAAATCTATCCGGCGTCAAATTGGGGCAAGCCCCGCGCCACGATGAGAGCCGCGCCTGACGATCCTTAAAAACCGCTCGGCTTCGAGAGCCGATTTTTATGTCAGGATCCTCGCCAGGCCGGTAGGCCGTTTATTTCATCTATTGCTCAGCTATCGCAAAACCTGAAAGGTGGATCGTGGTACAGCAACAACCACAGGGTCAGGCGTTCAAGGCGCCTGGCCCTGTTTCGTATTGGGTGTGATGAGCAGAAATCGCCCAAGCTATGCGGGCGAATTTATTGGCCAGTGCACAGGCGACCACGTTTGAGTGTCGGCGCGTCATAAGCGCTCGCACCCAGTCCGCCAGAGCCCCCTTCTGCCGCGCCAGGTTCTGCATGTAGACCCTGGCGCATTGCACCAAAAGGCGTCGCAGATTCTTGTCGCCTCGCTTGCTGATCCCTAGCAAGTTAGCTTTGCCGCCAGTGCTGTACTGCCTGGGCACCAAGCCTAGAGAAGCGGCAAAATCGCGACTGCAGCCGTATTGCTGACCATCGCCCATTTCCACAGCCAGCAGGCTGGCGGTGATCGGCCCGACACAGGGCATGCTCAACAAACGACGCCCTAGATCATCGTCGGCCAGCTGGCCAACCAGCTCTTTATCCAGTGCCTTGACCTGCTCGTCCAAATAGGCGAAATGGTCATGCAGACGTTGCAGCAGCACTGTCAGCCGAGCAGGCAGCTCGTGCTCCGCTAGAACAGCAGACAAACGCTTCATGACCGCCAGGCCCTGAGGCAAGCTGATGCCGAACTCAAGCAAGAACCCATGCATCTGGTTGACGGCCTTAGTGCGGTCACGGATCAGTGACTCGCGTAGGCGATGTAACACAGAAAGAGTCTGCTGAGCTTCGGTCTTGGGCGAAACGAAACGCATCGAAGGGCGCGAAGCGGCTTCGCAGATAGCTTGCGCATCGACGAAATCGTTTTTGTTGCCTTTGACAAAGGGCTTAACGAACTGAGGAGAAATCAGCCTCGCCTGATGCCCCAGGGCGGTCAGCTCACGAGCGACGAAATGTGCGCCGGCGCATGCTTCCATCACCACGGTGCACGCTGGCAGGTTGGCGAAGAACCGCATCATTTGCTGTCGTGAGAGCTTCTTGCGAAACAGCTCCCGGCCGGGCTTATCCTGGCCGTGCAGATGAAAGGTATGTTTGCCGAGGTCGATACCGACCAGTGCCAAATCGCTCATGATGATGGCCTCCGGAATGAAAACACCCTGCGAAAGCGTAGCCCTCGCAGGGTGTCGGGGTGACCATCTCATTAACCGCTCAAGGCGGCTGCGCTCTCCGATTCATGGTCAGGGGACGCTGTAGTAAGCCTTCAGTTCAGCCATCAATTGCTTAAGCTGGGCGGCTCCCAGGGCTGATGAAAGCAGCGACTCACTGAAGGTATATAGGTCGCCAACCTTAGAGTTTCGCAGGGCGTTCACGCTGTTGTGATATCCGAGTTCCAGATATGCGTCAGCAGAAGGGGTCGGCGTTGCAACCGTTTCGGTTCGCTGCGTGAAGCTGTCAGCGTCATTGATGGAAAGGGAAATCACACGGGTTTCGTGGTTGTAGTCCGCGACGAAGATCCCCCATTCAGTAGTCGGGATCGATTCATACACCGATGTGAATTCACCCGAGCCAGTCGCCATGGTTCCTCTGGCCTCTACGGGGGTCGCATACTGCAGGCCATATGCTCGGAACAGACGCCGGGTTGGAGCGCCCGCATCAAAGCCAACCACGAAGTTGGTCAGATAGTTGCCTGCACGGTCAGCAGCATCCCAAGCAAATGCGCCCACTGCCGTATAGGACTGGGTCAGGCTTCCTGCCGGGAGCGCAATAGACGCCGCAGCACCCTGGCCGCCAGATGCCGCTGGACCGGAATAAAGAGCCTCTTTGCCACCAAGGGTAAGAACCTGCCAGCGGTCAATGTTCACCCCCAGTGGAGTGAGTGGCTTGCCTGTAAGCCGACACCGTCCTGAAACACCGCCACCGCTAAGCGGGGTCATACTTCTCGCGCTGACTACGTGCTTGAGCGAAGCAATCTGAGCTGCCACCGCATCCGGCCCGGTCATGATGATTCGAGGTGCTCCAGCTGCTGCAGCGGCGGTAACGCCTGGTAGGCGAATAAGTTGGCCAGCCATGTTATTTCCTTCGGTCTGTGGACTGTATTAAGCGGATTGAACCGCGATGCGCTGATGGCAGGCCCAGTTGTAAACAGGACGTCCCTGGCCGTCTCGATCTGGGCTGTTATCGCGCAGGCATGCACGCGCACCGGTCGTTGGGCCAAGTGGCTGGCCCGCAACTCCCGCGTCGGCAATACCGATGTATGGGTTTGAGCCAGTCGGCTCTGCGCTGAGCGTTACCTCAATCAGGTTGTCGCCAAGGAGTCGGACTGTCGTCACGCTCGCGCTCGATGTGTCGTCCACGTAGCGAATGCCCCAGTTCCCTGGGTCAGTGACGTTGCCGGTGTCCACGGTCAGAGGCCCGGATGGGGTGTGGAAGCGAACGACAACCACGGCACCTGTGCGGACTGCTGAAATGGCATGCGTGGGCAGCCAGCGTCCACCTCGGATCAGCGCCTCCGCAGCGCGCATGTGCATGCAACCGATACGGGTGTAGCTGTCGCCGGTGAGATGAGTGCCATCCGTGTTGCTTGGAACCCAGTACTTGGGACCTGCACAGGCAAACCGGTCTGGGTAGTCGAGAGCCGCCTGCAGCTGCGCCAGCGGCACGAAGCTGCTCACAAGCCCGTAGTTGGTGAAGTTGCTGATCTGATCCAAAAGCATCGGCACCGGCTCGCTCTGGCCAGACGCCGCGCGGATATCAGTGTCCAGATCAGATTGAAGCTGGAGCAGAGCCGCCAGGTAGGTGGCCTGGGCCATGTTCCGGTCAGCCTCACCTTGAATCCAGTCAACGAACGGAACCCGGTAGGCCAGCCCCAGTCGTGTTGCTTCTGCCTTAGACGAGGCCACCGCCGTCAGGAGGTTGCTGTAGTAGAGCGACCCTTTGCTCAGCTGTGCAATGGTTCGCCCGTTCCTGCCATGGGCGCTGGTAAGTACCCCGGCATTTGCGGGCACGCCTCGCAGGCGATTGAGCTGGCCAGACAGCTGAACAACCGGGACCTCACGCACGACGCTTACCAGAGGCTTGAATGGGACCACCATCGCGTCAGTCAGGGTGGTTTCCTGATCTGTCAGCATGACCCCGCTCTGGATGGTCAGAAGGCGATTGGCAGTTGGCGGTTGGGTGGTCTGGACCACACTGGTGTCGCCCATGGCCAGCGACTGGCCATACCCCAGGATATGCAACAGTGTCTGTACAAATGGCGCAACGGAACCTGGAATAGGCACGTCTACGGTAACGGATGCCACGCTGGAGCCGCGGCGAATGTAAGACAGTCTCCCGCTCGACACCTGCGGTGAGAAGTTGTCGCCACTGGACGTGACCTGATACGGCACGCCATCCACCAGCACCCAGATATCCTGGCCACCAACCGGACCGTCAGCGTATGCGGCGACGGCGCCGGTGCTCTGCCCGAACGTGACAACCTCACCGCTCCACTTGATGCCCAGGAGCACCACGCCTTGGGAGTCGACCACCGCCCAGGCATAGTCGCCCAAAAGGTCAAGCCCCGGCAGAGTATCGAGAAGAGCATGGACCGCGCCGCTCTTCTTTACGGCCAGAATCGCCCGGTAGTTTTCGTCCACGACTGCCCATGGCATTTCATCATCCAGCGATCGTGGCGGGGTCTGGCTGAGTGCTGTGCGCGCTAAAATATCTGCGCTACGGGTTGCCTCGGCGTTCGGATAGCTGTCCACATATTCCGCAGCACCGGCTTGATTTCGGTAGACCTTGACGTACTCATCCTGCGCGCTTGAGAGCACACTGAAGTTCGTGCCGTCGGCAGTCGCAGCGAGGCCAAGCTCTACCGAGGCATAAGGCATGGCACCGCCAAGCAGCGTGGCCAAGTTCGTCATCACCATCGCATTGGTTGGGCGAATAACTCCGCCACCAACGTCCATCATTTTCACTTCGGGTGACAGCAGTAGCTCGTTCGTCGTCCCGACAATCCGGTCCAGCTCCTGAAGGGTCTGTTGGCCGCTCATCAAATCTTCCTCAATAAAAAGCCCGCACGGGCGGGCTTGGTAACTGCTGCGGCGTCATGCCGGCGGTAACTGGTCGTCGTAGGTGTAAACCCGGGCGTCGTAGGGCATGCCCTTCATCGCCGTGTTGCCGTTGGCCGGGTCGGAACTGGTGATCAGCACCGGGTAGGCCCAGCGCGAGGCCGACCCAAACAGGATGTGCGGCGGCTCAAGCGGGCCATCCACCTCTGGGGTGAAGTCGAGGGCATCGACGCGGACCGTGTACTGATCCACCTGAGTGGCAGTCCACGGCCCGGACAGCGTGCCGTCCAGCTTGCGCACGCCGATCCGATGCTCGCCGCCGGCGCTGAAGTCCAGTGGTTCCGATGAGGTCAGGAGCGTTCCCGATCCGGTTACCTCGAAGGCCAGCAGGATTGCGCTCTGGCACCGCTTGGGCGCGTCATCAGCAACAGCCGCGAAGCTCAGGTAGCCGCTGTTGCTGCCGTCCATCTCGGTTTCCCAGGTGTAGATGTCGTTCCGGAACTTCTGGTGGCCACGCCGGCGCATGCCGATACGCCAGGCTCTGGTCTTATCGCTGACACCCGGCATCTTGATCTTTTCGACCTTGGTGCCAAGGTCGCCTGGCCACCGGCACTCGACCATTTCCCACGCCCAGGTGGTGCGCGAGAAGTACTCCACATCCACGCCGTCGAAGTCGTTGATCGACGGCATGGCGCCGCTGATCTTGAGCATCTTGGTCATGTTCTGTGGCGAGTAGGTCTGCGTTTTCGGGCCGTAGGTCACGTCGAATGCGGCCCTCGCGCTATCCCGAACCGGGCGCAGCAGGCCACGGAAGGTCACCAGCTCACCAAAACCGCACGCCAGTGCGTTGTTGATCATGTCCTTGACGGTGATAGTCGAATCCAGCGTCTCGTCGTAGGTGTCGCCGCGGGCTACGCAGGTGTTGTGGAAGGCCTGCCACTCGGGCAGATCCAGGTCATCGTCCGTGTACCCGCGCTGCTTCAGCTGGTAGATGCACCAGGGCACGATGTCGCGGCTTGGCCCGGTACCACCCTCCATCAGAGGAAGTATGCGGGTTGCCTCGGCGCTGACCTGGCTCTCGGACTGCGCAGAAAGCCGGTCACCGCCACGGATGTTGCAGGTCATCACCGTCATGCCGGGGTAGCTGGTCGGTGAGTTCTGCATGCGCCCACGCAGATCCGTCCAAGTGGCGTCATCCCGCGCTTCATCATTGATACGGCCAGGCCGGTCCACATACTGCTTGCGGATACGGGCCTCGGCCCGCATTGCATACGGCAGCGATACACGCTCGGTGAAGCCTTGAGCATCGAGAGAGCCGCCCACGTTCATGTACTGGAGCTGCGTCCAGGCACCGGCCACGTCCATGTCGCGGTACTCGAGCACGTAGTAGGTCGGGATCTCGTAAATCTGCCCTTCCCGGCCGATACCGGCAAGGCCATTGGCGTAGGTGACAGTCCACTCCAGCTGGGTGACCTTCTCGTTTTCCGGGCAGCAGGCGAATGGCCCACGGTAGCCGCCCTGCAGGTTCGAAGCGTCCAGCGTGATGAGGCCGTTCACGGTCTGCATGGCGTTGAAGCCGGGCCAGCCCGCGTCGGTCGACCCGGACGAGGTCAGGCGCTCGACCTCGATCAAGCTCGTGCTGAAGGCCGTGATCCGGTACCGCAGACCGCGCGGGCCGATGGTGGCCAGGCCCTGTCCCAGCGCAAGGCCCACCACGGGCGATCCACCATCATAGTCCAGCGTCATTTCCGCTGGCTGCTCGGGTATTGCACTGGTAGTTGCCGTGCCGGTCACGCCGACGGGCGACGAGCCCAGGATGATCGATGCGCCGGTGGCCGTGATGGCCTGGCCGGCGAACGGCGTTAGCTCAACGAACCGCACCATACCGCTGCTCTGCTGCGCCTGGAATGGCGTCCCGCTGAGCTGGGTATTCAGTGCAGATACCAGGCCCGCGAGATCGGTTGTGGCGGTGTTCAGCGTCACTGGGTAGGTTGACGCGCCCCGTACCAGGCTAAAGCTCAGTGACGTGACGTCGAAGTCATACCGGCTCGGTGCGGCTGAGCCAGTGAGCGTAGAAGCGGTTCCAGGGTTGGCCGGCACTGCTGGGCTGTATGGTGTGTAGCTGTGCACCACATACAGGCCCGCATTCGCCCCAGCCACCTCGATGAGCATGCCCGCCGTTGGGTTCAGCATTTCCAGCGGGCCACGGATGATGTCGCGCCCGGCTCCACCGTCAATCACCGTGTAGGTATACGGCGCAAGCACACGAACGATGATGCCGTTCGACCAGTCGGCCGGGAACAGGCCTGAGCCGGCCGGCACGCTGATCGTATCGCCGACGAACTGGTACGCCGAAGCCGTGGCCGACCTGGTGAGGTCGGTGGCCATGGTCAGTTCCAGGCCGGCCGAGCCGCTGGAGCTTGCCCCTACCTCAGGAACGTTGAACCAGTTGATATGGGCCGGGTCGCCCGACAGATCGGCGCCTGGCGGGTAAATCGTGAACGTTGCATCGGATCCCAGAGAGATCAGCGGGGTTTCGCCTACCTTGACCTTGGCCAGCGGTATCTCGTACTCGCCTTCGCCGATGTACAGCAACATTTCCACGCGCTGGTCACGCGGGGCAACATGCGCCCGGCGGGGCTGGGTCAGGTACGACGGATAGACCCGCTGGTGCCCGGCGATCTGGCGCACTGGCTCTCCCAGCTTGACCTTGTTGCCCTTGGCGCTGGCCTCTGTCAGGGGGTCACCCTGCTGGGTGCCGGTGCTGGATGGCATGCCGGGCATCTTGGGCATGATCGACTTCAGCACCGCCTTGGCGCCTTTGAACAGCGCGAAGGTGATGGAAAACGGGTCGGTGCCCTTCGGCTCGCGGTATATCTGCAGCAGGTCGGCAGGCTTGAACTTCACCTTGTGCCACAGGTGCTGCTCGATAACCTCATCATTGAGCACAACGCTGATCGGCGGGCTTTCCCGGCGCTCGTACGACGGAGCCAGGGACTTCAACCACTCCTCGATCGACATGCGGCGGTCGGTCTTCCAGGTGCCGAGCGGCGCCGTGTCACTCAGCTTGTTCGGATAGAACTCGATCACGGTAATAGACCACCTTGGGGTGAGCGGCTTCAAACTCGCCAGTTGTCCGGAGGCATGCGCCGCCGGGGTTTGTGTCCAGCACCTTCAGCCGGCCCTCGCTGAGGAGCACCGTGCCGACATGCAAAAGCGCTGTTCCGCGCAGCACTGCTGCAATTGCCCCAGGCTCCGGAGCGCACTCCTCCATCGCCTTGCGCAGGCTGCGGTAGGCCTTGGTGTTTTCGCGGATCTTGTCTTTGCCAACCGCCCCCAAGGACGGGAGCCATGGCAGACCGAACAGGTCGTGACGGATCGCCCGGCACATCCCCCAGCAATCAAAGGCAATAGGCCCCCGTGCACCCTCGCGGTACGGGGCGCGCATGAATTTCTCGATCATGGTTAGAGGTACTTCAGGCCAGGGGCTTTTGTCGCGGTGAGGAACTCACGCATGCCGTTGGTATTGAGCAGATCCATAAAGCCGCAAGTCAGCTTGGCGATGCCGTCTTCATACTCCCGGCTGAGCAGGGTCATCCGATATCGCTCTTGCGGAAACGAAAGATCTTCGGCGAGATAGCGCCGGATGGTGATGATGAAGCGCTCGTCGGCCGCCTTGGCTTCCTCAACGACCTCCTGCACCTCTCCAGTGACGTTATCCATCCCGAGCACAATGTTCTGGAACGCACTGTTGTCGCTCTTCGGTAGGCCTAGGTCCATCGCCATAGCGATGAAGGTCAACGTGCGACCGTCCTCAGTGGTGCATACTCGATCTTCCCAGCCAGCGCAGTAGCAGTGCGAGACCGTGCCGCCCTCCTTCCGCGCCTCGATCGTATCCACCAGCTCCCCGCGCCCCGAGGCGTAGCACTCTTCTATCAGGCTCATCCGAAGTAATCCGTATGCCATTTCTCAAGGATGGATTGCAGGCCGGCGTTGAACTGGTCAAGCGGCATGCCCAGGTAGGCGCCGAGGTACTGGTCCTCGGTGTAGACCGGCCGTTTCTTGAACTCCAAGCGAGCAGAGAACCGCCAGCGCTTGATCTGAGCCAGTTCACCGCCGGTATACATACCTTTGAAGTGCACCAGGTGCACCTGCATACCCAGCGGGGTCTGAAGTGGCATCTCGAACCACTCGACGCCAAGGTTCAGAGCCCAGGTATGCCAACCCTCGAACAGCGCAGCCTCTTCCTGGCTGAAGTTGAATGTGAACTGAGCAGAGGTCGGAGGATTGCTGGTTACCCGTCGATACCGCGACCGGCCGGTGACCATCGGCGTAGCCCGCATCGGATCGACCGTGCTCAGGCCATACCCCTCCTGCAGAGGAAGTGGCAATTCTGCCGGGTATTGAATCATTGCCATTCCTCAGCTGAGGTTCGTTTTAGGTGAGAGGGCTGAGGCCCAGCGCTTCCTCGATGCGGGCAAGCCGCCGTTGCAGCAGAAGCTCTTTCTCGTCAGGCGGCGCGACAGGCTCGGGCACAGTTGAGCCCGGCCCGGTATCGGCCTCTTCCGTTTCGGTGGTCATGTAATTTCCTTACGTTGGAACGCGCTGAAGACCAAAGGCCGCCTGAAGCGCCTGAGCTCGCTCGCCGTCTCCCCAGATGTCAGCGACGAAGGCGTCGATCTCAAGCTGGCCGTTGTCACCGGTGCGCTGGTCGACTGTGCCGGCTCGGGAGCGATCTTCGATCAGGTTTACGGTGACGTTTGGCTGGGCGACCACGGGCGCCTGGGTGCTGCCGGACGATTGAGTCGAGACAACCGAACCGCCACCACCAGCCACCGATACCCGCTCATTCGAGTTGATCGCCTCCAGCAGAGCCCGGTTGCGCTTGGTAGCCGCGGCGTTTACCACGAACTCGCCGTCGCTCAGCCGGGCCATGATGCTGTCGGAGGTGCCGGTACCGGCGCCGGACACGTAGCCGCCGGTGGCGAAGCCAGGAATCACGGCCAAGCTGGATGCCAGAGCCGTGGTCGAAGTCAGCGCCGCCGCCGCGGGCACGGAGTTAGCGCCCAGCGTTGCAAGGGAAGCCATCGCCGCCGCCGGTGCCCAGGCCGTGGCCGTGGTGCCCGCCAGGATCATGCTCTGGCTCGCAGCAGCAGTGCCAAGCGTGGCATTCAGCGCCGCATTCAGAGCCATCTGCACGCCCATCTTCACGAAGCCCGCGAGGATGTCGCGCACCACGTTACCGGCGATGTCACCCAGGTTGCTGAACGACAACTGCCCATCCATGATCGCGTCGGTGATGTCGGTGGAGATGTTGTTGAACGCGCTGGAGAAGATGTACTCCGTCTGCCCGGCGATGTCGCGCGCCTGGTTGCCGAAGTTCTGCACCGCTGCCGTCCACCCGTTGATCGGGTTGAGCATGGCCTGATCCATCTGCGCCCAGCCGGCCTGCATCGCTGCAAGCTGCTGGGGCAGGAACTCGTTGATGGCGTCGATCTGCCCCTGCAGGGCCTGGCGCTGCTTCTCGTCTGTGGCGTTGGCCAGTTCGGTCTGCAGTTGGAGTAGGCGGTCGTTGGTCTGCATCTCCAGGTTAAGCCGCTGCTGCATGCGAGACGCCTGCAGGTCACCCATTCCGATGCTGGCAGCGTCAAGCGCGTACTGGTCGCGCTCATTTGCCAGCTGCTTTTGCAACTGGGCGCGGTACTGCTCCACCGCGGTCAGGCCCTGAGCACCCTTGAGCGCTGCCGCATAGTTGATGGAAGCCTGGGCCAACGCCTTGCTGTACTCCTCCTGCGTGATCTTGCCCTTGGTCAGCGCTAGGTCCAGCTGACCCTGCTCCTTGGTCAGCGCCCGTGCGGCCTGGGCTGCTGGGTCGTACTGGCCGTACAGGCGGGCGAAGGTGTTTTCGGCCTCGGCCACGCCACGGTTGACGTTCTTCGGAGCGTTTTTCTTTGCCTCGCGGGCTTTGATGTCCGCGATTTCCTGCTCGATGTTCTTGCGGGCAGTGGCGTACTTTGTCTCTTGTTCGGAATTGAAGCCGCCGGCCGCCATCGCATCGGCGCGGGCCTTGTCGAGGTCCTCCAGCTGCTTCTGCAGCTTCTGGGTCTGGGTCTGCGCGGCAGTGAACGTCGAGTTGATCAGATCCACGCCTTTCTTGCCGGCGTCTTGAACAAATCTGTTGGTATTGCCTTCCCACGCCTTCCAGGCTTCGTCGGCAATACGGCCCTGCAGTTCAGTGGCTCGCTTTTCCAGCGCCTTGAGGCTGTCGGGGTTTACGCCCATAAGGCTGCTCGCGGCAGACCCGTACTTGCTTATGGACTTGCGTGCCTCGGCGATCTGGTTATAGACATCGGCCAGTTCCTGTTCAGGAGTGGTCTTTCTCCCAACATCAAGCATCGCATCCCAGGCTTTCTTGGCGAAGCTGCCAAGGGATTGCCAGGCGGACTCCAGGGAGCCGAGATTGCTTTCCATCTCTGCCGATCTGGAGCTCAATGCTGTTGCATACAGATCCGTCGCCGCCCTTGCGGCATCGATGGTTTTCCCCTGCTTTTCCAGAGAGATGATGTTCGCGTACTGGCTGGCAGTGAGGAAGTTGAGCTCTGCGTCGAGCTTCTTCACTGCCTCAACTGGACCTTTAGCGATCTCGTTGAAGGACTGAACTACCTTGGTAACGTCTTCCCCCGTCTGCTTGGACCAGGCCAGTGACGCTTTTGTGATCTGCGCATACATGGGGGTGAGAGCGTTGCCGGCCCCGGCAAGCTGCTCGAGAACCTTAGACGCTGCGCCAACAGTCGTGCCAGTGTTAGCCACCTGCTCGGCAAGGTTGGCAAGTTCGCTGTAGCTCGTACCTGCTGCGTTCCCATTCCTGATAATCGCATCAGTCAGTCGATCCGACTCTTCGGATCCCTTGTAGTACGCCAGAGCCAGTGTGCCAGCTGCTGCGGCCGCCACTGTGAACGGATTCACCAGGCCAAGGACGTAACCACCAAGGGCCTTGGCCGCAGGTAGAGCGCCGCCGAACATATCCTTGAGCTGACCGCCCTGCTGCAGGAACACCGTGAGCGGCGCTTGCCCGCCCTGAAGGCTAACCGCGATATCGGTAAATTGAGCAGGCACTCCACGCAATGCTGCCTGGTAAGCCTTGGCCGACATTCCAGCCTTGTTCATGGTCGTGGTGGTTTCGCCGAGAGCTTCTCGCATCGTGTTGATGCGCTGGGTGTACTCGACGAATGTGTCGCTCTCGACGACGCCAGCCTTCTTCAGCTTGGCCAGCTTTTCCTGCATGTCATCAAGACGGCCCAAGGCGGCAACCGTGGGGTTGATCTGACCCAGCAACTGGGCGAGCTCTTTGCGCTGATCATCAAGGCTACTGCTCACACCATCGGCAGATGAGGCCGCTGCATCGCCGGCCCTCTCCATGCGCTCAAGGGATGTTGTCAGGTCGTCCGCATTGCGCTTCGCGCCCCGCGAGTCGATCGTTACCGCCAGGCGGGATTCCTGGGTCATACCTTTCTCCGGGCATAAAAAAACCCGCCGAAGCGGGTCTTGTATGTGTTTGGTGTTAGCTCACCACTAGCGAGCTGCCACAGTGCTTGCACTTGATGGCTTCCACCTTGATATCTTCAGCGCAGAATGGGCAGGTTTTTGTGGCTGCGGCAGCCTGTTCCACTACCGGCGCCTCTTTGTCCTGAGCGGCCACTGCAGGTGCCGTTTCTGGCTTTTTGAAGGCCCATACCAGTGCGACTACCCAGCCAATCAGCGACCAGCCGAGGAACAGGTTAACGAGCGCGATTGAGGCGATATTGGTATGCCCGCGCAACTTAGCTTCGATCGTAGGAAGCATGTAAAGCAGCGGCACGCTGATCAGCCCAGAAAACACGACCAGCTTGCCAAAAGCATTCAGCTCATTAGCTGGTATGGTCCCCATGCCTAAGCTGTAAGCAGCCAGAAATGCCAAAACCACGAATCTCACTGCAAACATAAACTCATCCCTGTATGAACGTATGGCTGGATGCTAGCACTTCATGGGTGCACGGACCAACGGATGGCCTGAGCAGCGGCTACTTCTTGGACCTGACTTTTTCACCCTCTTTTTGATTCTGCTCATCCCACCGCCGGCGAAACTCTTCGTCCAGGGCGAAGATGGCGGCATCGAACTCTTCGCGGCATATCACCGAGGGGTAGCGGTCGAGATACTCGGCGATCGCGGCCGGTGCGATCGGAGCCGGAGCACCCATCATGCCGACGTACTGCCGGGACCTGCCGATGTGGCCGTAGGCCTCAAGGATCTCGGCAACCACGTCATCGATCTCCGGCGGCTCCTGGGCCTTGAGGCCAAGGCGCTCATGCTTCCAACGCTTCTTTTCGTTGTCAGGCCCGGCCCAGTCCCTACCCCAGCGATATGCCGCTACTGCTTTTCCGCAGTGGCCTGGGCCTGTTCCTCAATGCGCTTGGCGATGTCGAGGCCGGTGCGAAGGGCCAGGAAATAGACGCTTGGCATCTGCTCGATCAGCGACTTGCACAGCTGCGGGGTGTACTTGGCTGGCTCGCCTGGACGCTCTTCGACATCAATACCCTGCCAGTCCTTGATCAGGTGCTTGGTGGCCAGGTCGATGAACAGATCGTCGTCGGTTTCGAGCTCAACATCGGGGATGGAGTCGATGGTGAAGCCTGCAGTGCCCACGCCAGCCTGCTGATTCAGCGCGGCAAGGTGTCGGCGGATCACGGCTTGGTGCGACTTGTAGATCGGGTTGGCAATGGATGCGACCAGAATCGCAGCCGTGTCCGGCCCCTTCTCGCATTTCACAGCCAGGCCACCCGGGCCTACCTTGAAGTGCACCCAGCGCTCGCCGTTGATATCCAGCTCAGGCTTTCTTGCAATGGTGATGCCCATGGTATTCCTCTGCGGTAAAAGGCCCGACGCACACCGCAGGGCGCGCCGGGCAAAGGGTTAAGCGGTGACGGTGACAGCGCAGGTATCGGTCTTGGTGCCGTCTGCGACGCTGGTGGCCGTGATAGTGGCGGTGCCGACTGCCAGGGCGGTGACCAGGCCGGTCTCGCTCACGCTGGCGATGGTCGGGGCGGAACTGGTCCAGGTGACTTGCTGGCTGGCACCCGCCGGGGTGACCACGACTTCGAGGTCGCCGGTATCACCTACTGCCAGGCTCAGAGTGGCCGGGGTGACGTCCACGGCAGCCACAACGATCGGTGCCGGCAGGCGGGTGATGGTCGGAGCGACACGGCGGGCGGTGTAGTTCAGCTCCACCTGGATGATGTCGGTCGAGCCGCCATCCGGCCAGTCGGCGGTCACTTCCATCTCAGGGATCAGGAACTTGTATCCACCGTCAGCGTTGCCGATGGTGAATTCCAGGCTGATCGCGTCGTTGCCCTTCTGGGCCTTCCACAGCTCGTAGGCCATCTTCGACCAGCTGATGGTGATCGCGCCGGACGGGGTGAAGGTGGTGGCAATGATGTTGCCCGGATACGGGTTGCCGTTGCCGATGCAACGCTGGGTCTGCACGTTGTTGTCGAACTGCAGGTTGAAGCTGTCGACGCAGGCGTTGCCCTCGCCAACCTGGACCCCGTTGATACGCAGGCCGCTGATGTCTTTGAAGCTGAACCGCCGCTGGCTGGACTCGGGCTGGGCGTTGACGATGAACGACGTGTTGTCGCCCTTGTCATCCCAGGAGCGCGCCGCCATGGTCATGGTGACCGTGACTTCGTTGTCGCCTGGGAAATCGAAGTTCATGTTTGCGACTTGCACGCCACGAGCAATGGCCGAGACACCGATATCGGTCGCGTAGGATGCGATCGAGAAGGTGATGCGGTCGTCGCCCATGGTCAGGACGTTGCCGGCCCAGTCCTTGCCGAAGCAGGAGGCCATGAAATCGTCCAGTGCGCCAAAGCGCCATTTGGTTTCGATATCGCCGCCCACGTCCACGGTGGTTTGGGCAGTACCCTGAGACATGCGGGTGAAGCCGATTTCGTTGTTCTCTTCCGAGTTGAAGGTCGGCATCAGGCCATTGCTGATGCGGGTCAGCACCTTCCAGTCACCGGCCGGCGTTACGCCTGGCGTCACCTCTTTGATGGAGGCAAGCTGTACTTTTGCACCGCTCGACATGGGGTGTTTCTCCTATGAGTAGGCGTAAAAAAACCGCCATGTGGCGGTGCATTGGGCGGATTCTGATCAGGCCGCGTCGAGCCCGAGTGTCATTTGCAACTGGTCGCGCCAGTATTCGACCTGGTGTTCCAGGCCAGGCTTCTTGTTGCGCCAGCGGGCCAGCTCACGACCGCTCAGGCTTGCAACGGCCTTCGCGTCGTCCAGAGCACGGCAGGCGCGGTCAAATTGCTGCTTCTCGTTCAACTCGCCGCGCAGCAGGGCATCAATGTGTAGGTCGGCCCAGACGGCGAACTTCAGATCCAGCCATCGAGCAAAGGCCACCCCCAGCTTCGGATGCAGCCAGGTGCCGCTCTGGTAGCGCCCGCGGCGAGTTTCTAAAAGTGACTCAGGATCACAATTAAGCGCTTCGGCTAAAACACCCATGTACTGCTTGGTTTCGTCCTGCTTCAGCCAATCGACCGGGCGTTTACCGAATCGCTTGGCTACATCAGTGGCATTGATCCAGCCATCGCTATTGAAGCGAACAGCCTGGCCTTGGTAGTGAAACGGAATGACGTTGCTCTCGATCATCTGTGACACCTCGTTCATCAGGCGAATAGAAACGCAGCCAGGGCGGACGGATGAACGAACATCCACCGTTCGGCTGTACGGGCCTAGGCTGCGTGTTTGGTTGCCTTGCGGCAGAAATTGGCGGGCTCAGTAGGCCCGGTACGGAACCCGTACGTTGACTTGGTACCACCCGCTACCTTCGTCGCCGACGACCTGCGGGGATGCCTCGAAGAAGTCGAACGGGCCTTCGGGCGCGCTGTAGTACTGGAACTGGGTGACCAGCGTGTCGACTGCCCGGGTAATGGCCAGGGTGCCGCTGTAGCTCGGCACGAATAGCTGAATCATTACGATGCCGGTCTGGCGCACGCATGGGCCGATACCAACTTCTGGCGTGCTGCTCAAGCCGGGAACATCGGCCAGCCGAGCCCAGATGGCGCGCCCGGCCGGATTGAATGGCTTTGGCGGATTCGGGTAATCGACGGCGTCTGCGGGGATTCCGGCCCACTGCTGCATGCGGCCGATGACAATGGCGCGGATCTGTTCAAAGGTCATGAGTAGGCCTGCGATACGCCGTTGAAGGACACTGCATAGATACCGCCAGGCGCCTGGGTCGAATGACCATCCTCAAGCTTTTCGGCATAAGGCAAGTTTGTCTGGATGTAAATGACCGTGAAGGGCTCTAGGCCTGAAAGCTGCCGCTGCCCTTCTGCGATTGTTTCTGCTCCGACCTTGTCAATTTTGTTCGTCTGCGTGTAAACGGGACTGCCAATGCTGACAATGTGGCTTCCCCTGAATCTCCCGCCGGAGTAACCAGGGGGCGGGGGACTTTTCCATAGATCAGGGTTACCGACCGGAGAGCGCAACACTATCTCGCCAAGCATTGCCATGGCTATCGCCCTGGAGCGCTGAGTGAGCGCATCTTCCACCACTCCAGCAAATGCGCTTGGTGGCGTGCTCCAACCTCTTCCCCTGGCCATGGTCACTTCCTCAGCTGGATCTCGTAGTGGGCCTTGGCCGGGTCAATGCCTGGGCTGACGATGCGGTATTTCACAGGCTCGCCCGTGATCAGGTCGTTGGCGGTGATTTCGTGGCCAACAGCCGGCTTGTCGGTGACCTCGCTGGCCAGGCAGATCAGCAGCACATCGCCCACTAGGATGTTCAGCCCGTCGATGCGCCGGCTGTCGTAGCTGTCGAGCACTCCGCGCCCCGTATAGGTCACGGGCTGGGCCGTGGTGGTCTCGCCGACCGGATCCCAGACGCCAGGCCCCATGTAGGTGCCAGTGAACGTCGATACCGCGTCGGGCAGGTCTTCGTCGAAGGCCTCTGCCAGGTCTGCCTGGATTTCGTCACGTAGACCCATGGCTACCCCCTTTTCACAGCAAAGGCGAATGGGTTGCTGCGCCATGGCGTCAGCAGGGCAAGTGCCAGCTGCACACAGGCTGGCTGGGCGATAGTGCGGGTCTTGTCGATCGAGCCGAAGGTCTTGCTGGTCGATACCGACCCAGCCTTGACGGTCTTCGCCTCAAGCGATCCTTCGGTCTGCTGCTGGTACAGCTTCCCTTGAGACGCGCATTTGGCCAGCCGGGCGCCAGCCTCTTTCACGTCGTTAGGAATGTCGTCCATGTCGATGCCGACCAGGTTGAGCGCGGTCAGGTAGGCATTCGCCTCGAACACCGCCTCTTGCTTGAGGTCGCCAGCTGCCCAGCCAGCCCCGAGGATGCCATCCACGTCGGCCACGGTGATGTAGGTAGCCATCAGGCCTCCGCTGTAATGAGTGGGGCCGATGCCCCTGTGTTACTTGGCGAGTTCGTCGACCTGCTTCTGCAGAGACTCTTTCGAGGCGTTGGCGCGGTAGGTCACTCCAGACTTGTCCAGAACAGCCTTCAATGCCTCGACCTCTGGGTCGGCGGCAGTAGCTTTGAGAGCCTCGATCTGCTTCAGCAGGTCGGCCTTCTCTTGCTCAAGGTCGACTACCTTCTGGACTTCGCCGTCGCGCTCGCGCTGCAAGCTGGCGATGCCGGCATTGACCGCTTCCAGCACCTGGAACAGGCGCCCGGCTGTTTCGCCAAGCTCACCCTCTGGGCGCTCCAGGCTCTGAGCAGCGAAGGATTCGACGATCCCCCCGACAGAGGCAAGCTCTGCAGTTAGGCGATCAAGCTCAGCTTGATCCGGGGCTTCGACGAGGGGCACGCGCTTCGGCGCCTCAAAAAAAGTCACTTCAGCACCAGCATCTTCGTAGGCGTCGGCCACCTTTGGCCAGTCACCTACGATCACGACCGCCTTCACGCCAGGCTCGGGCCGGTCGAAGTGCTGAGGATTGCGATAGCGCTTACCCGGCTCGAACCCGGAGGCCTGCGCGGTGTAGATCAGTTCCATGATGATCTCCAAGGCGACCCATTACGAGTCGCCCGATGCTTGATTACGGAGTGCCCAGGTCGATCAGCACTCCAGCAGTGGCCTTATCGCTGGTTGCGTACTTGGCCCAGTTGGCACCAGCGCCCACAGCCGCCAGGTTCGGGTTGATGCCGCCGGTTGCGTCGGCCCAGCTGTAACCCAGCAGATCCAGGTTGAAGGTGCCCTCGGCACGGAACCCCATCGCCAAGTTTTCCTGGGTGTTGATCGGATACGAGCGGAAGCCCGGGGCCTGAGATTCGGTGACGCGAATCGCGCCGGACTGCAGACCGAAGATGGTTTCGGCGGGATGGGTGTCGGTAACCAGTACTGGCTTGCCCATGGTGCCCGGCTGGCCGCCGTAGATCACCACGCCCGCTTCTTCGTAGATCTTCTCGCTGATCGCCTGATCCACCATGTCGAAGTAGGTAGCCGAATCCATGGTCCACAGTGCGATGCGTCCGAAGCGGTCACCGAACTTGCGCATACCCTTGGTCAGCACCTTCTTGCCGTCAGTGGCAAAGCTGCCGGTGGCGACCATGTTGGCGTTTGCGCCGATCGAGGCCTTGAGGGCAGCCATGGCGTACTGGATGTAGCCTTCCAGAACTGCGTCGGCGTAGTCTTGGCCAACCAGCTCAGAGAACTCTTCAGGTGAGCGAGCGCGGCGCTTGAAGGCCTCTTCGGTGGTCTCGTAAGGGCCGTACTTGAACGGAACCTTCACGCCGACCATCTCGCCAGCACCGATCTTGGAGCCGGTCACGGTAGCACTGGAGTTCACGTCGCGGTGACCGATCGCGCCGCCGATCTTGTAGAAGGCCCGCTTGCGCAGATCACCTTCGATAAGCTCGTTGTTCAGCACGATTGCGCCATTCGAGGAGACGTTGAAGATATCGATCACGTCCTGGATGCGCTCCAGGTAGGCGGTTTGGGCAAGATCGTTGTAAACGATCATGTCCGAGTTGACGGTGGTCGCCATGTGTTACTCCCTATTTGGGCAATTTGAGGTAGGCGCTCTGCCCGTGCGCTTCGATGAACTCGCGCTTCTGGGTAGAGGACATTTCGGAACGTTTCAGCGCGGCCCCGCCGCCACCTTTTGCACCGCCGGCCCCGCCGCCAGATGCTTTACTGCCAACAATCAACGGACCGAAGGCCGGATCGTTGGTGAATTCTGCTTTCAGCTCATCCAGCGTTGCCGCCGAGAGCTTGCCGGCGGCGTCCAGCACGACGACGGTGGGTTTGCCATCACGCTGCTCGACGCTCAGCCGGCGTTCGATGTGGGGAAGCAATGCCTTGGCGCTGCCTGGTACAGCCAGGGTGGTCGCGATCTCGGTCGCGGTGCGCCCTACGGTCAGATCCCGGATCTGGCCTTGCAGGGTGTTACGCTCGTTTTCCAGCGCCGAACTCAGCTCAGCTTCGCGGCGGTTGTACTTCTCGGACCAGGACTTTTCGAGTTCCTCGACGTTGCCAGACTTGCGGGCGGCCTCCTCGGCCTCGGCGCGCGCCTTTTCTTCGGCCTCACGGCGGGCTTTCTCGGCAGCCTTCTTCTCGCCCAGGAGCTCCTCCACCTTGGCCTTCAGGCCAGTGACGTCTTCCTGCTGCGGGAGACCGTCGATGCCGAGGACGAACTTGCCGTCCTTCTCGACGTACAGGGCCTGAATGGATTCGTCGACGCCTTCGAGGCTGTCCAGTTGGAATTTCAAGGTCATTGCTGTCTCCCAGAGACTTGTGCAGGCCCTGCCTGCGGGCATAAAAAAACCCGCCGAAGCGGGTTTAGTAATTGGTTTTTTCAGCCTGCCGTGAACCGGTAGGTGTACGGAGCAAGTCGCTCCATTTTGATAATCGACCCAGCCACCAAAGCGTGATCGTTCAAAAACTTGGTCACCACAAAGGTGCTGCGTTTCCGGAATATCTTCTTGTCCCCCGCAACCTCATCCTGAATTGGATCTTGGCTGCCATAGAAGACCGTTGCCAGCTGTTTGGCAGGAAACTTCCGGTTCTTGCCACCAATGATCTCAGGTTCTAACCAGTCGAACACATCGGTCAGCAGAATGTAGCTTCGTTGAGCGTTGGTTTGTAATGGAAAAGTCCTGAACGTCATCGTGCCGCCCTCTTGAATGAGGGCTCTATGGTTTCAAGCGGAAGTAGGCAATTCAACAAAAACCAACTCTTTGCAAGCCAGGCTCTCACTTTTCTGATTTCGTCAATGCCATGGGCTCACGCTCGCGCAGCTGTTTTAGGGTCAGGGTCTTGCCGTCGTCGTCGACGAACCGGTCGATGGACAACTCGCCCTTGCTGAACAGTTCGTAGCGCGCAGGCCCGAGCACGTCCTTCTGGAACGCTGCGGGCTGCCGTGCAAGCCATTCGGCGTAACTGATCTTGCTGTTAACCTGCTCGGCACCATCAGGGCCGACCGAAGGCCTGGTTGAGCCAGGGATCTCCCTGGCGAACTCGTCTCTCAGCGCCGGGATGACCGTGGTCCGGCACCGCCAGTGATACGGCGGCTTCGGCCCATCCAGCGGGATGATCGTCTGGTCGATGCTCATGCAGAACAGCGTGGTGCGGCTGTCCAGGGTGGCGATCCGGCGCATCCCCTTGAGGATGTCGTCGTTGCCCTTGAGCACCTCCACGCGCGCCGTGGTGGCGATGTGGTTGGTCATGGTGTTGACCAAGGCCTGCGCCTGATCGCGCTGCTGGACGCCCAGTGACGTCAGCCGACGACTGATCTGGCCGGACGTCTCACCCAGCGCTGAGCCCATGCGGATCTCGCTGATGATCTCAGCGCTCTTCTTGGTGCCGTACTGGTCGAGCGCGCCGTTGATGCTGATGCGCTGTCGGCCCTTACCGACCTCCAGGTCGAGAGGGTCAGCAAGCGCTGCTGCGGCGACCTGCTTGATGCTCAGCCGGTTCAGTTGGACGACCGTCTTCACGACATTGCCCAGCAGAGTCATGTTGAACTCAGCCTCATAGCCACCGAATTCGGTCAGGTCGAGCACCGCCTGCTGCTTCATCTCGCCGTAAACGCCCGCCAGCTCGCCCTGTAGCTCTTGGATCTGCTTCTCGTAACGTTGGGTGCCGTAACGGCTCAAACCTTCTGATACGCGAGATTTGGCGGTGCTGATGGCCTTGGTGATGAACTTGGCCAGCCGCTTGAGGCTTCCCCCGGCGTAGCGCTGCACGTGCAGCTGGTGACGAGTCGCTGCATCGGACAGGTAGCCGTCACTGCTCATCGCTGCCATCTCCGGTGTCATTGCCGGTCACCGGCGCCTGCTCGGCCAGTTCATCTTCGATCAGCTCGTCGGTACGGTCAGCCTCAAGCACACCACCCTGGCGGAGGTTGGTGCGCACGTCGGACTTAGCGATCAGGCCCTGCTGCCACAGCTGGACTTGGGCCAGGATGTCCTGGGCGGTCATCGTCTCATCGAAGAACGATTGGTTTAGCCAGAACACAGTCCCGGCCTCGTCCGGCTCGCTCATCATGAATCGCTCGGCGTCGAGGATAGCCCGTTTCAGGGCCTCGGATACGTTGCCTGCGATGGTGCCCAGTACGCTGTTGTCCGAGCTGTAGCGGATCCGAACTGCCTCGGCCGTCTCCGCGCCACCCGCCTTCTGGACGATGCGGGCGCCGATCATCAGCATCTGCTCTTCCTTGTCCTTCATCAGCGTACGAGCCAGTTGGCTCTCCGTTGCCTGGACAAGCTTTGCGTCACCGGACTTGCCGAGGTTGTAGCCCCGGGTCGATCCGATGTGCATGCCGTTCGGGTTCACCTTGGCGAACTCGTCGGCGCTGATATCCGTGGTGATGAACAGCGTCGGCTGGCTGCTGATGAAACCGCTCTCCTCCACCGTGGCGCTATTGCCGTAGTGCAGGATATTCACGTCGGCCAGGTCTTCGAGGGGCGACTTGTCGACGCTGGCGTCGTTGTTCTGCGAGCCGTAGAAGCTGAACAGGATGTGGTCGAAGGGGCGTCCATTCTTGTCGAGCGGCGCGACTTCGCTATAGGTGTTGCCGTCCTCGGCGTAAACACGCTGCACATAGCGTCCATCAACCAGCAGCAATACGCGGTATTGGGTGCTCGTTGTGCGCTCCAGGCTGTCCGGACTGAACGTGGACACGCATTCCAGCAGGCAGACATAGACTAGGCGCTTCACCCCATCGACCACTTGTTCATCCCAGTCGATGATCGACTCGGCGCCATAGTGATGGATTAGCGCGCTGCGCCCCTGCATGTCGGCCATGGAGGACACGCCCTCAACCGCAGGGAAGTCCACGAGGAACCCACCCCGGCCTGCGTCAAGGCACTCGCCCACGGCATCCTTGGACAGCTGCTCCAGGCTCGTGCCGTCGCCGCTAGCGTTCTCTTTGAGGTATTCGACCCCGGCGGGCAACTCCAGCTCTGCAGTCTTGCGAAACACCGCACCCAGCAGGCCGGTACGCGTGCGCCCGGTGACGTTCAGGAACATCGCCCGCTTCTTGTACTGCTTGTATCGCGCCTGGTTCTCGGGAGACTTGTTCTCCGGGTCCGGCATCGGTAGGTAGATATCGTGCTTGCGCACCTCGCGGGCGCCCGCCACGCAGCGCTTGACCAGCTGCCAGCCGGGCAAGGCCTCCGAGTACTCTGCCCGAGGGAGGAAGTTAGGCATGGATGGCCTCAGAAAGTGAACGAGATTGGTACGTGAGTGACCGGCCTGCTGATCGGGTAGTCGTGGTGGATGAAGTAGCCGCCGGCGTCGTTCGCGTGGTCGACGCCAGATTTTTTGTCGGGCTCGCCATTGGGCGCCCACACCTGCTGCTCCAAGCCATCCGCGTAGGTCGGGCAGCGCAGCGGGTTAATCAGGTAGCGGCGCTCGCCATTCGCGTTGCAGAACATGGCGTTCATGGCGTTGATCCGGTCCTTTACCGGGGGGTTGGCATCAGGTGCAATCACACTGAAGCCGGCCTGGCGCAGGATGGCGATGTCCGTCTCGCTGGCATTCACCGACTTGCGCGACCCGCCCGAGGCGTCTGGATAGATCCTGATCTCGCAGGTCTTCTCGTAGTCCCTGCCGTTGTGCCGCCAGTACCGCTCCTTGATGCGCCGGATCATGTCCGGGGTATCGAAGCCGTCGATCAGTTCATCCACCGCCCTAGGCTTGCCGTCTGCGCGCTTGACGTGCGTGATAGCAGCCATCTTGCCGACGTTGAAGTCCATGCCGATGAACAAGGGCTCTCCAGGCTCTACGGTATCAAAGCAGGAATTCAGCTTCCGGTCGTAGGCGTGGTAGATCGACCCGGCGTTGAGGTTGACGAACTGACCGTTCAGGTAGGCCAGGATCAGCTGGGCCGGGTATGACTCCATCAGCGACGTGATGTAGTCAGGCGGTAGGTTCAGCTCGTTGTCGAACGTGCTGGCCTGCACCAGGCCATACATGCCCTGCAGTGCAGGCTTCTCGCGCAGCTGCTTCACGAACTGCTGATAGACGAACTTGAAACCCTCAGGGGTCGTGGTCACATCCACGCCGTTCTTCAGCCCGGGAACGTTGTAGCGCATCCGGGCAATGATCTTGCGCCAGGCGTGTTCGGCCTTGAGCGCTGGCAGAACATCGAGCTCGTCGACCAAGGCGTGCCCGATCTTGAAACCGACGATAGTCTGCGGCTTCTCCATCGAGCGGCAGATGGTCGTGCTGCGGTACTGGCCGCCGCTGTAGAACTCGACCTCCTTGTCGCTCTCCTTCGTCTTGACCTTCAGGCCCCAGTCGAAGGCGACCTCCTCGATGGTCGGGAAGAAGATGTCGCGGATCTGCGGGTAAGTCGGAGCGAAGTAGCCGGAGTCGATCCGTGGCCATTCCCAGACGTGCTTGCAAAGCGCCGCGCAGCCTACCCAGGTCTTCCCGCTGCCAAACCCAGCAACGAAACCTCGAAACTTGTTCTCCATGCGCAGGAAGCTGGCTTGAGGCACGTTAAGTGACGGCATCAGGCTTCCTCGCATCCACCACGTCGACCTGCACCCGGGTAGGCGGCACGTTGTCGTGGGGATTCTCGTTCTTGGTCTGGCGGTTCACGTATACATCGCCGACCTCTTTGGCCGCCTGCTCGAGCAACTGCGCAGTCAGGGCCATGTTCTTCATGGCCTCGGCCTTCTCAGCCATCCTTCCCAGCGCACGAAGCCGGAATGCCCGGTTGGCGATAGGTATCTCGGATGTCTCTTCACGGAATCGCTTGCGCGTGTCTTCGAACAGGGTCCGCCAGCGCTTGGCCAGATCTCGGCCTGCGCTCTTGGTCGGGTCATGCGATTCGCACTGCTGGCGGCTCACCTCGATGCCAAATTCTTCTCGGACAGAGGTCGCCACCTGTGCGGGGGTATCGAAACAGGCCAGGGCCTGAACGATAAAGGCTTTCACCTCGTTGCTCAGGGCCGCCATAGGTTCAATTCCGTCTTAGGTCTGTCAAAGGTCAGGCAGACTTGAGCAGACAGGTTCCGCAGGCCCTCGAAATGTTGATCTTGGCCACCTCAGGCGGCCGGCCTGCAGCGTCGATGAGCTGCTGTACTTCTTCGCTGGCACCGTAGCGCCTCACCACTCCGACGAACTCTTCCACGTCATGGCCACGCAGGTAGAGCTTGGGCAGCCCTTCCTGGGTGAACTTGGGTGCGCCGTACTCATCGGTCGCCTGGGCGATGTGGTAAAGCTCGTGCTCAACCAGGGCGCAAAACTCCGCGTCAGTACACTGGGCGCAGTAGTCGCCAGCCAGAGTGATGAGGTAGGAAGGCTCTTCGCCGAACCACTGCCGCATTTGCTGCTCTTGTCGGGCCTTCTGCCATCCGCCAGCTCGGAACATCAACTGCTCCGCCTGGCCGAAAACCACCCGACCCTTCTTACTGAATCCACTCGATGCCCACAGCACGCCGATGTTGGCGTCCACCAGGTGGGCGTGCTCGGGATTATGGATGCTTCCGGTGCCGGCGAGGATTTCCCTCTGTATCCACTCCCAGACTTCAGGCGCCGGGCGCAGAGTAAGCCAGACCGACTCAAGCAGGTCTTTCGGTGGATTTGGCCGCCCCATAAATCACCGTCGAGATAAGCAAACAATTCGAAATTTACGAAAATCCGTCAGAAACCGAGGCTTGTTCAAAAAAAAATCAGGAACACTTGGAGCTCAAACCAAAACGGAGATCCACAATGAGCACCCTAGCAATTACCGCACTCGGACTAGTCACGACTTACTTGGCGACTAAACGGATCCGGTCCACCACCACCCTGGTGATACTCGGGTTGGGGTCCTTAGCTCTGTTCGAAATCTGGAAGCTCTAGAGAGGATTGCCGGCAGGGTGCGCTTGACCGCACTCTGCCCGGAAGGCTCGTTCGATCGCTTCCCAATCGGGTTGCTTCGCTGTCATAGAGATCTCGCTTAGAAAATGTCGTACTTGACCAAAATTTTTGCAGCTACGAAACCCATGAGGCTCAGCATGAGCAGTAGGTTCCTAAGGCTGTAGTAACCCCCAGACCTATCGCTAGCTCTCTCTGCATATGCTTTCTGTTCAGGGAACGCATTGCCTGGGTATTGAGAGCACAACTGCAGGTACGCAGCGTTCAATTTAACGGTGTGAATGGAGGCCTCGACTCTCTTAAACCCACAGTACGCAGCCAGCGCCATCAAGAGTAAAGGCACAAGCTGGACGGTCGCTGGATTCCACCCAAGCTGGTCGTAGGCAATTGTTTGAGCGAGATACGCGCATCCGGCGAGCGTGGCGCCCAACACGAATTGATCGAAACCGAATGAGCTTTTGTAGTACGTGTCATTGAGGAGCTGGAGGTTCTGAGCGGACACTTTCTTATCCTGCTTGCGGGAAAAGATCATTTTTTCCGAACAAGAGACCGCCTGTCTACGACAATATCCGCCCCAAAGGAACACTTATCAGTACTACACCGTGCGGCCCTCCAGGAGCCGTTATGCAGGCCGAGAGCAAACCGGCGCTACTTGGCGAACCCAGTCGAAGCCCAGAGCACTCCGATGGTGGCGCCCATCAGGTGAGCGTGATCTGGGTTATGGATTCTGCCGGTTTCGGCGCGGATCTCGGCTTGTAGCCATTCACAGATTTCCGGGGCCTGGGCCGAGGCCAATCGAGTGCCAACATGGGATGGTTCGAATAGCTCCAGCATCGCCGCTGGAGGGTATGCCCTGCGCCTGGTCATACTCCGTTGCTATGCCTTGGAAAATCTCGCTGGCGGTCAGCGAGAAAATAGAGGGGGTGAATCAGAAATCATAGGACTGAGCGGAATGTACGCCATAACCATCCAGTAGCGATCCCAGCATCACAACGCCTGCGGTTACATTTCTAAACTTAGATTTGATACCTTGGGTGCGTTTTTTCATCTTCTTCCCTCCTGGGGCTTTAGTAGGTGATGTGTATCCTTTGTTTTCGCTAGGGGAAATCGAATCCCCTACCTGGTTTTCACATTTGCTGACGTTGGTCTGGTTAATGGTTACTGGGGCGTAGTTCCCGATCACCGTTGTAACAGGTGCCGCGGTGCAGGTCGTGCTCTGCCAGGCTCGCTCACTCCTATGATTTCTATGATAGCAATAGTACATCATTGAATGACGAAAGCCAAAGGCCCACCACCTAAAACATTAGCCGTTGAATGGATCCGTCGGTTTGGTGATCGAGCGAACAAACCACATGAAGTCCTGCTGCAGGTTGATCTTGGCCAAGGCCAGCAGCCGCGGGTCGACTCCTTCGATCTGACCGATCTGCTTGAACAGCTCGCCGGCATCAGCCTCCAGTGCCTTGATCGAGTTCATGCCGTCGATCTCGCTCTGAGTGAGATCGCGGTAGCCGGTGATCTTCTTGTGCTGGTTGTCTATGGGTGATCCTCAGATTGTCGCGCCACAATTCGGCGCATATCGAATTTGTGGCGCCCTACCTCAGCTGGAACACATGACCACGCCGGGCGACGGCATACAGGACGATCCCCAGCTTGAGGATCACGCCGTACAGGGTGGGCACATGGCCGTTCATGGCCAGGACGAAGGCGCCGAACGCCCCAATGGCCACCAGGTAGAACGCGACGGCCAGCAGCGGGTGATCCATTGGGCGGATACGTCGCAGGTAGTCGCACGCAGCGATCACCACCAGCACGCTCAGGAAAGCATTCGCGCCGATCAGAACTGAAATCAGGGTCGAGCTCATCAGGTAGCTCCCTTGGCTCCGAACTGACCCACGAGCGACTTCAGCACCGGGATGATGTTCATTGCCAGAAGGCCTATCAGAAAGGCCACGCCGTATTGGGTTTCTCCGCCGGCTTCAAGCTTGAAGAAGCTGATTGCCAACGGGGTGCAGAAAACTGCCGAGGTGAAACCGGTGAAGAAGGCTGCGACCGCCTGGCCCCGAGTGAGACCGCGTAGGAAGGTCAGCGAGAGGATCGCCCCCGCGAAGCCGCCAATGATCACGCCGTACTTCACCAGCAGGACGCCGGCAGTCGTGCTTGCTGGTTCGGCCATGAGTGGTTCCTAGAATAAAAGGCCCGATTGAGGCCCTATCCAGGGCTCAGGCAAGTGCGCGGAGCAGCACATAACGAATTGGATCGAGCAGAGGGAATCGACCCCGTCTCTGCTCAGCTTGGAAGGCTGGCGGCAAACCTGCTGCTTGCCCGCTTTGTGTGGGTCTCTCCCCACCTGTCCGCCAAAGACCATCACGACGCCAGTGCCCTACTGCAATGGTCTCGCCGATCCGATCTCGCGCCACCCACAGCACAGTGAGGGAATGGGTGCGCGGGCTGCCGGTGTTTTTCCGTATCACAACGCTACCGGCTAGCAGTGTCCAGGCGTCCCCGTGAGGGCTGCTCTGGCTGCAGTTGCGTTCTTGCTGGAGCAAAAATCCCGGCGCTTGTCCGGGACTCTTTAGGCCCTCAGGGACCAAAAAAACCCGGCACGTGGCCGGGTCTCATCGACTAATCTGTCTCAGTCTTCCTTTTCTTCATAATCTTCGAGCTCGAACCATACATCCGAAGCCTTCACAACAATGATGTGCTCTTTGATATTCATCTGGTCCGATAACTTCTTGTGCTTTTCAACAGCTTTCCTTGCCCGATTGAAGACAGCTTCGGGACTGGTTTTTTCCGTCAAGCCAGATATGAAGTACGTTGCATGAGGAAGCTGCTTCGTTCCTCCTGCCATGTCCTTGATGGTCTGAGAAAAGCCCTGCTCAGCCATGCGCTCATGGAAGTAATCATATTTGCTGCCGTTCGAAAGCTCTACACGAGCTAGAAATGCAGTTTCTTGTTCTGGCAAGAGAGTCGTGTGAGGGTCTCTCAGCGCACTGTTCACGATGTTGCTAAGCGTGACTCGCATTGTGGCTATCCATAGTTAGGTGATAGCACCGTACATGGGGGCAGCGCGATAAATTTCAAGTGCAAAAAACCCGGCGCACTGGCCGGGTTTGATTTGCCATCCTAAACACACGCAAGAATGACAGGATGAGCAAATAATGTTGCATCGTTGCACGGGTGTCAAGCGGCATCTGCCATCAAAACGCCTTCCTCCTGAAGTATCTTGGCAGACGCTGCCAGCGCCTCAGCAACCATCTCGTCCAGCACCTTCTCGATACCCTTCTTCCAGCGCCAGTAGGTGGTCCGATTTAGGCCCTGGCCGTCCCAAGTGTTGATGTCGTAGAACTCGGCAGGCAGCACGATCATGTCGGTGGAGCGCTTCACGTACTGCTCGCGCCGCGCCTGGCCGGCGTCCTCGGGCATCTCGCCGCCCTCCAGGTGCTTGACCACGCCTGCATGCAGCGAGTCGAACTCTGCACGCTCACGGGCGGCACGGCTGAGCATGGAGATGGACAAGGACGCAGAGGAGCTTTTCGTCTTCCACTGCCCAGCCGGCCAAGGCTGCATCGTCAGCAAATGGCCGCTCGACAGCTACCACATGCCGATCGCCATGGCTCATTACGGGCAGTGCTGCGAGCTGGAGCGCGCAGTCTGATTTCACTGGCTGGCCTTGGCGACAGGGCCAGACGGGAAATCAACGAATCAACCGAGGCGAGATCATCAGGCTGCGCAATCCTCGGTAACGCGCAGCTGCACGGCCCGCCGGGCTCTGGTGCATGACAGCCGGAAAGACGGCCCGATGCCTTGCTCCCCATCGCAGGCTGCATCGGAGTGTGATCTGCCAAGTAAGTAGCTGCCCCAGCGCGGGGGTAGATGAAAACCGGTTACGCGGCGTTAAACCTGGCGGCTGGCTTGGACGCGACAGATCACACCCCGATGCAGAGAAGCGCCCAGCTCAGGGCGCGGTTACCGAAGCACCTGTGGACGTCCCTTCCCTCGCACTGGGGGTAAACGAATTGCGCCGTTGGATGGGTCCACGCCAAGCCAGCTGCCGGGGTAGCGCCCGGCCTCTGCATCCCTTCCCTTCACATACGACCGCATTGGCGGGTGCCAGGCTGGCTTTTCACGCCCAGTTTGGTCACTGCGCCTGGTATCCGGCCAATGCGGTTGGCTACCTAGGTTCACACAATGAGTAAAGACACAAGCGGACCGGCGTTCCCGGTCACATTGCCGAGTGGCGAGTCATATCAGGGTCACCTGCCGCATGACGGCATGACTCTGCGTGATTACTTCGCCGCCCAGGCCCTGCAGGGGATGCTCCCGTATCCCGGTAACGAAATGCGGGGCTCTTTTGCTGAGATGACGCCGAAGCAGGCCGCTGAATCAGCTTACGGATACGCCGACGCCATGCTCGCCGCCCGGGTGAAGCCATGAGCGGCTGGATCAAGTGCAGCGACAGGCTGCCGGAGCTGCCCAAGGGTGGCGGCAAGGCCTGGGTTATCGCCTACACGCCAGCCCGAAAAGCACAGAGCGCCTTCAACGGCGCCCGGTTCCTCTACTGGAATGGCATCGACTGGCGTTATGGCGATGGCTCACGTTTTGAGCACCGCGTGACGCACTGGCAGCGCCACCTCACCCCACCCACCGAGTAACCCACCACCTGGAGGCGACCATGGGCGCACTTCGAGCAGCACAGTTTGAGTACGACAATCGGATGCCGCCGGCGGTGAGCGAAGTAGCCGACGCGGAATCCACTTGGATCGACGACGGCATCGCTGAACTGATGGCGCGCCGCGATGTGGTGTTCCAGCGCCGGATGCGCCCGAAGCAGGGTGTCACCTATGAGCGCTTCGCCCAGGCGGTGGATGAGTTCGTGATGGGCCAGCTGGGCCAGTCGGATATCAGCAACTCGGTGCTGGGCCGCCTGGTTCTGGCTGCGCGGTGCAAGGTGACCAGCGATGCAGCAGCTGCAGCCGACGAGATCCTGAGCGTGGCCAACCCTGAGTCGGCGCTGGAAGAGATCGCTCGCCAGCTGCTCACCCCTTTTGCCAAGGAAGGAGTAATGGCCCGGGCCGAGGGGGCGGAATGAGCCCTCACAGCATCGCGGTCAGCGCGATCGAAGCGGCCATTGAAACGATGCTTCTGCCGGGCTCTGGCCTGGTGGAGGACGCCAAGGCCGAAACCCTGGTGGTCGCCTACTTCTCCCTCCTCGCCATCGATGCCGAGGAGTTCAAACACTACTGCGAGCGCATCCGGCGTATTGCCGTTCGGCGCAAGGAGGCTGCATGACTACGCCATTGATCACCACGCTCATCGACGAGCAGATCGCCGAACTGCCCGAGGCTCAGGCCATGCCGGCTGACCGGGTGCTGATGCTGTTCAAGGGCCCGACGTTCGCGGCAGCGATGAATGAGGCGGCGCTGGCCAGCATCGAGAACACGCAGGCCTGGAAGTGCCGGGCCTGTATCTGCGGAGAATGGACGGTCGGCTACGAGGTTCGGGCGTGACCTCCTACCAGCGGGCCCGCCGCATCGCAGCTTGGCGCGGCTCCTTCTCCATGCTCTTCGCCTGCACCTTCTTCATGCTCGCCAGCGCACTGGCTGGCAGCATCACCCAATAACCAACTTGTCAGCGCCTACCGCATGGATGGCGCGGGAGATTCGCATGCCCGAACAGAAGCACACGCCAGGCCCCTGGTTGATTGGTTGCCGTCTAAGCACCCAAGAAACAAAGATCTGCACCATTGTTGGTGGTGATGCCGTGCACGGTAGTGCTAGCGCCGTTACGGACTGGAAGGCAGATGCGGTACTCATATCTGCCGCCCCTGAGCTGCTAGCTGACTTAATAGACGCGGCAGCCACTCTACGCAGCTATGAAGCCCTGCATCGAGCCAAGAACACCGACGACAGCCTGAAGAAGGCTGAGGTCAACGCCGAATTGGCGTCGCACTTCGAGCGCACCATCGCCAAAGCCACTTCCTGAATCACGTAGCCGAGCACGGCGGCCCTTCGGGATAACCGTAACCCATGCGGGAGCGTAAGCGGCGAGAGCGCGCAACCATCCACCGCAGCCAGGGCCTGGAGCGTACCTCCGTGCCTGGGTGACCTGGCATTTCCCTATTCCAACTGACGGCGCCAGCCTGGCGCGAGGTTTTCTAATGTCCACTACCAACATGAGCATCTGGGAGAAGGTCCAAACGACCGACACCCGCTTCACCAAGGACGCCAAGGTCGGCGGCCAGCAGATCACTAGCCTGAACGGCACCGCTATGATCATGAAGGCCACCGAGGTTTTCGGTCCGGCTGGCATCGGCTTTGGCTGGAACGTGGTTGAAGAGCGCTTCGACAAGGGCGCCGAGATGTTCAGCGGCGAAGGCGATAAGCGCATCAGCCTCGGCTTCGAACTGAACCACACGATCAAGATCAAGTTCTGGTTCGTTCTGGATGGCCAGCGCGGCGAGATCGAGCAGTACGGCTGCACGCAGTATCTCTACAAGTCGAAGTACGGCACCACCACCGACGGCGAGGCGCCGAAGAAGTCGCTGACCGATGCCATCAAGAAGGCCCTGTCCATGCTCGGCTTCAGCGCTGACGTGTTCCTGGGCATGTTCGACGATGTGAACTACGTGCAGCAGCTGCAGGCCGAGCAGGCGATTGAGCAGGCCGAAGACCGCCAGGCCGAGATTGAACGCCAGCAACAGGAGCGCCTGGACTTCATTAAGGAAACGATCGAGACCATGCAGAAGGCGGTAACGCCGCATGAACGCAAGAAAATCCACGACCATGCCGTGCGCAAGCTCATCGGCCGCAAGGACGAGAAAGGAGCCGCACGGATCTCGCTTGAACTGAAGAAACTCGAAGCAGGGAATCCGCAGGAGGCTGCAGCATGACTCAACTCTACGCACTCACCGGCCAGATGGCCGAACTGGCAGCCATGTGCGACACCGACGACGAAGGCCTCAAGCAGGCCATTCAGGACACCATGGCCGGCATCCAGGGTGAATTCGAGGTAAAGGCCGACAACATCGTCATGCTGCGTCGGAACATCGAGGGTGACATCGGTGCGATCGACGCTGAAATCGAGCGCCTGAGCGAGCTAAAGCGCATCAAGGCCAACAGCGTGACCGCGATCACCGACTACCTGCGGCGCAATATGGATGCAGCCAACATCAAGTCGATCAAGCGCCCGCTGTTCACCATCAGTCTGGTCGCCGGCAAGGAGCGGGTCATCGTCGACAACGAGCAGGCGGTGCCGGACGACCTGACATCAGTGCAGACCAAGATCGCGCCGGACAAGAACGCCATCGCCGCAAAGCTCAAGGCTGATCGCGAGCACAACGAAGCCGTCCGCAAGCGCATGGCCGCCGGCGAAGACTGCGAACACGAACTGATACCTGAGCCAGCCTGGGCGCATTTGGAGCGCGCCGAGAGTTCAATCCGCATCAAGTGAGGTCAGCATGAACCCATCAATCGACCTGGAGGCCGCCAAAGCGGCCTTCTTCGCGTCTGGCGGGCAGATCATTGTGCTTGAGGGGTTCCAGTACGTGCCCTTCCGGCAGCGCCATCACCCTGAGCCGACGCCAAAGCGGGTCAAGCCAGTCAAGCAGGAGCGCGGCGGCGAGCGTAAAAGCCGCGCCAATGCACGCACAGCTCAGGTAGAAGAGCTCGCCAAGACCATGACCTGTGGCGAGGTTGCAAAGCTCCTGGGCGAAACCAAGACCGCTCTCTGGGGCGTAGCGGCGCGGGGAGGATTCAGGTTCTTCAGCCCGCCGAAGCCGGCCACACCGGCGAAGGCAAAGGCCGAACCGAGCCAGGAGGATCGTGAACTCGCCGACAAGATCATTGCCCTGCGTGATGCCGGCAAGTCCCGGTGAGGCGTGACTTTGGAGCTGGGCATCGGTAACTGCAGGTTCGCGCGCATCATTGCCGAGTTCGACATTGACTTCCCGCTCCAGCGGAATCGGGGGTAGGCCATGATCGCCACCATGTCTCAGCCTGTGCCCGCCGTGAAGTACGCGGCGGCCATGGCCAGATCCACTGGTCAGCCTTGGGGCGTATACCGAGTAAACAAGCGTCTACTGGTGGTTATGCCGTCTGGCTCGACGAAGAAAACGCCCATTGAGGTGTGCCACCCATGAGACGCATCCAGAAGCTCACGCAGCAGCGTCGCCGCCAGCTGCACATACACATGCCGCCCAGCGGAATCATGGAGGTGCCGTATGGCGATGTCACCCAAGGAGCGCGACGAGAAGCGCCGCGCCAAAGCCGCCCGGTTGCAGGAAGAAGACCTGCGTTTGAAGGTTCGACCAGGGACTAAACAGGCCCTGCTGGAACTGATGGAGTGGGCCGGGATCGAGGAACAGGGCGAGGCGATGACTGTAATGATCCATCGCCTGCATGAGCTTACCCGCGATGAAGCGGTCAAACTTCTTACTCCTCCGCGCCACAAAATCGAACTAAGCGGAATCGTGGCGCGCAAGCTCGACCGGTTCCGCTTGAGTCGTGAGCTACGCGCACCAGGTCTGGAGCTTGGCGGTGACCCGGACGATACCGGCGTGTTACTGATCGCAGAACGGGCCAGAGTCGACATCAAACCTCAATCGGAAGAGGATCTGATTAAGGTTTTAGAACCTTAACGAGAAAGACCACGATCGAGAAGAGGACGAAGCCAACGATCAGTACGATCGCGCCGAGCTTCTCCAGAAACTCTTTGTCAGCTGCATCTTGATGCCGACTTCCTTCGCTCGTATGCCATCTTTCCAGCTATGACTCTTCTCGGGTTTTTGAGTTCGTCAGGCTTGCTTGAACGCCCCATCGCTTCTCCTAGATCCGGCCCCATGCCGGCGAGACGTAATACCCCATCCAAAACCAAATTGCCACCATGCAATCATCCTTTCGGCACGGCGGAGGCAGAGCTAGAGCTAGAGCTAGAGCTAGAGCTAGAGCTAGGCTGAACATGAACAACAGCATTGACACCACGACTATATGAAATCACTGAATGGACCCCAATAGTTAGCAAAACAAACAACATAACTACGCAAATCCAGATCGACCATTTCTTTGTACTTTTATAAGCTGGCTCACCGAGTTTAACCGTCTCCCACTCGGACTTCAGTATCCCCCTAGAGATAGCGGTCATTTCGTCAGCAGCAGAATGAATTTTTTCCTTTAACTGAAGCCTCTTATCCTTATCGTCAAGGGTGTTTAGCTCCGCCAACAGCGCCATACATGTATCGAACTTATTTTCAAATCTTACAAAAGTTGGCTCGTCCGGCTTAAAGTGGAGGCGAACGTAAGCGTAGCCTTGGTAGATTTGCTGATTTAGCTCTCGAACAGCCGCAATTCCTTCGCTCCACTTATCCTGGGCAATTTTTATTGCTTCTTTTTTTGTATCGATGGCTAACTGACTTTGTTCCTTTTCTGGCTTTTCTTTCTTCCAATCCACGAACGTGTCGAACATATGCAAATTCATCACCGACAAAGTTGCGCGCGCATTTATATTTCCTATCAAATCCGAAAGCGCTTTACGCACCGAGTCAGTCCACAACTGCCTGTATTCGGAAGTTTTGCTTTCCTTCTCATTAACAAGTTTCACAATACTAAGTGCGGCGGTTATGAATCCCGCAAGCGCCGTCAAAAAAGCAGTTAATAAAATCTTATCCATCATTGGTGCTCCGATAAGCGTCATCCTTAGAGGCTGCATATGAGACACCAAGACAAACCAAATTGCCACCATGCCGCATCCGGCCACGGAGGGCGGCGCATGCACGGAGCATTCACAATGCAGACTAAACGCGAAGGTAATCTCTCATTCGGCGACGCCCGCCTGGCCATCTGGGAAGAAGGCATCTCCGCTGCTCGCGACGCCGGTGGTGTACGCGGCGCAGATGCTTGGGAGAAACAGTTCAAGCGCGAGGTTTTCAAGCGCATCATCCAGACCCTCAATCGCCTGGGCTGGACTGTTGGCCCCAACCTCGATGCCGAGAAGAACTACAAATGCATCGCCCACGGTATGCGGTGGTGCAGCAAAGGCGACTTGAAGGCGGACCTTCAGGTTAGCGGCCGGTCGATCATCTTCGAGATGTTCCAGAACGTGAACGCCCCAGATCGACCTGACCATGGCGGACGGCATCAGTCGAACAAAGAGTTCCACATGCCATACGTCATGCGCCTGGAGATGGAGCGTACCCGCCGCAAGATTCGCGACTACCTGTGCGCCGTTTTCACCGACTACAAGTTCACTCCCGCCGAGCCACGCGGCATGGGCCCTGGAATCTGCACAGCCATGGAGAAGATTGAGCGCCACCATGCGTCGCATCGGAATCAAGGGCGCCTGGCTGATTTTGTCGTACCGCAGCACAACTACAAGTCGAAAGACGGCGATCTTCTGCAGCACGGGCAGAAGGTCTGGATTTGCGATCGCAAAGGCCGTGTGCTGCCTGGCACCGCCTACTACAACAGTGGCCAGATGTGGTGGGTGGTCACATCCCGCTACGGTTACACCAACGTTGCCAATTGGGAGATCTGGACCGTGAACCCTGGCGACCTGCGCCGCAAACGCAATGAATGGGTGCGCCGAAAACGGCTGGAAGCACTGATGTCGGCAGCAGCTGCACGGATGGACTTCAAGAAGGCTGAAACCTTGAAGAACATCCTGTTCCCGCCGCAGGAGTCGCTCTACATGATCTGGACCGATCGTCACGGCGGGGCCTACTTCGAGCCGAACTACAGCGGCTACACCAGCGACACTACCCAGGCTGGCAAGTACACCCGCGCCGAGCTGAAGCCTTACCTGGGCGATGCCGACGAGAAGGACCACCTGCGCGCCGTTCCAGTTCGAAAAGCCGCCTGACCCTCCGGCGCTGCCCGCCAGCGACTAATCTGCTCCGGCATTGGCCTATCTGATCTCAGTTCCGTTTATCGTCATCCGTTGGAGGGCTGTACATCCCTCTATCCTGGCTGAGTCGGTGAAAAGGCGACCGCTTCAGCCGAGGGATTGCGAAATGGTAAACAATCAACAGCGTTGCCCATCCAGCAAGGCAGAAAATCGAACGCTCGCTTGTGCTCAATGACAGGACGAAAGAGATTGCCACTATCGCAAACATGATGCTGACGAAGAAGAATCCAGTCGCCAGGGCATTGACGAGGAAATTAAGCCTGTGCCAACGATCTGGGATCAGTTCGAGGGGGCCTGTGGCGATCAGAGCAATTCCAAACGGCACGGAATAGCTGATCAACGACGCAGATGGCTTTCCCAACCAAAGAAACGCTATCCAAATAGCGAGCCCTATGAATGATGCCGTTCGGGTCTTCATCGCGGCAGCTCCTGATCTTGGCGATCTTCCTCGATCTCGCAACCCCATTACCACCATCCTTGTTTGGTGAGCGGCGAAGCATATCACTCGGCGCTGCCCGCCAGCGCCTTCCCCTATTCAACGATAACGCCTCCCCGGCGAGGGCGGCGCCTGCACGCAGGGTCCGCCGTAGAATTAGCTCATGCACTGAGGAAGGGATGTTTTTCGGCATAGTATGTTGGTTGAGGCTCGTCCTCATCCTGGTAACTTACAACAGAAAAAGATTGTCTTCCAAGGCGGCCGATCCGGCTCCTGTACTCAACTGATAAGACAAAGTCCTCCCATTCGTTCATCCCACTTCTCTGGAGAGTTACACAGTCGCCCGAAAACATCGTTCCTATTCGTTTACTTGGATATTCTCTGCCTCCGAGCTCAGCGACAACTCTAATATCTTCGCAATACTCCCCGAGGTTATGCAAGTTAAAAGCAAAGTAGAAATCCCCGTCATCATCCCAGCCGCTACCAGATGCCACCACCCTGAAAAGAGGCTCAAGAGAATTCTCGTGATTTCGGAGAGCAACCTCATTCGCCGAAGCCATTTTCGCCTGTTCGGTCACAGCATTATTTAACTCAGTCGCCTGAAGTCTGAGAGCTTCTGTACCCTGCCTCAACTCGTCGCCTTGTTGAAAATACCCAAACACTAGCCAAGCTAACGCCAACGGCCCGAAGGCACCAGCAAGATAATCACCTAGCTCATTAAGTCCCAAATCTTTCAAGTCATCGAATCGACACACGCAAATCAATGCGAATCCACCGATATAAATAACCGAAAATATTACAGCCAATTTTGTCCTTAAGCTCACCCCTATCCCTTCCCTACATTTTAAGGCCAGCATAGTAATGGCCAGGAGGCGCCATGCTCAATCGAATCGTTTGCCAGTTCAGTTGCGGAGCTGCTTCGGCTGTGGCCACCAAGCTAGCCCTGGCCGAGTACAGCAGCACGCATGACGTTCAAATCGTCAACGCCTTCCTTGCCAACGAGGAGTCCGACAACCGCCGGTTCGCCCAGGACTGCGAAGCCTGGTTCGGTCAACCGATCACCGTCCTGCGGGACGAGAAGTACGGGGCCGACGCTCATGAAGTGTTCCGCCGCGAGCGCTATATGAAAGGCCGGACCGGAGCCCCGTGCACGAAGATTCTAAAACGTCGCCTACTCGACACGTGGAAAAAGCCTGGTGATGTGATGGTGTTCGGCTACACCGCTGATGAGGCAGACCGCCTGGAGGACTTCCGGGAGCGCAACCCGGACCGGCCAGTGATCGCGCCGCTAATCGACCGAGGTCTGGGCAAGGATGACTGCAAGGCGATTCTGCTGCGCGCCGGCATCGAGCTGCCGCTGATGTACCGGATGGGCTACGACAACGCCAACTGCATTGGCTGCGTGAAGGGTGGCGAAGGCTACTTCCGAGCCATCCGCCAGGACTTCCCGGATCAGTTCGAAGCGCTCTGCGCCATTCAGGACGATCTGGGAGAAGGTTCGTACCTGTTCCGCAATCGCACTACCAACGTCCGCTTTTCCCTGCGCGATCTTGGCGATGGCCCCGTACGGCGTAACGAGAGGATTCCCTCTTGCTCATTCTTCTGCGAGTTGGCGGAGGCTGACCTCGCGGGTACCGGTACAGAATAGTGCTACCTGACCATGGTGCTATTGATCCGTTTCATGACTTCGTCCTCAATCGACGGTGCTCTATTCGATGGCAGTTCGCACAAAGACAGCGAAGGTCTTCGAGAGTTGTTTTGTGGTTATCACCCATTTCGGCAACATGAATTGCATGGTGATGAACCTCAATGCACGCCTCGCCAAGCTCTCCATAAATCTCAGCAGGATCGACGTGGCAATTCTCGCAAAACAACTTTCCGTGATTACGACGAAACTCTGCTTTTTTGGCATTGGAAAGACCAGTGGCCCGCTCTCTTCGAAGGTGATGCACCAGACCACGATAGCCCTCTGCCCACACCCGCTCTTCGCTATCGGGAGGTAGATCCTCTAGCTTAATATCGACCCCTTTCGGCACCACTCTATAACCAGCTCCCTCTAAGAGGTCGAAGCAAACGGTCCCAACACCCCCGATGAAGTGTTCTGGTCTGACGGTGAATCCCAGAGCGGCGGTTGCCGCGAGTCCAAACACCTGTTTAGGGGCGAGGCGAACCCCCTCGTCCACTAGAAGATCGTAATCGGTTGAAGGCCCAAAATTTTCAGCTGCCCCTCCCTCAAGTAGTACCTGTACGGCTTGCCAGATATGTTCCGAGGTAACCTTACGTAACTGATCAGTTGGCAACCTTCCTGCGATGGGACTTGGAGTGCCCAGTAAAGAGTTCGATAGCCGTTGCGTGGCTTCGACTTCAGGATTGGTGACGGATAGCAGACTCAAAATTTTTCTAGCAAGCATTGGGGAGACACTCGCTAGATACGACCCCTGGTTCGCATCTCCATTTTCTTGTACAGGCGAATACTTCCTCGGAAGAAATTCAATCAAACCGCTCATATGCGGTTTGAGCACAAGTGGGTGATCTAAAGCAAACCACTCGATCGGTACCATCCAGCCGAGATCGTCCCAGTACTCGGCAGCTTGACAATGGCTATCTGGGATCGGTTCTTCCCGGTGTTCTCCAGATGCAATACCAATCGCTTTAATCTCCTGCCTAGCAAAAGAAATCACAACATCTCCAGCCCTCACACGTGTAAGGCTGTCATAACCCAGATTGTATATATTTCTTTTCTTCGTTTTTGGGGACCAGATATACCCGCCGACGTGCTCATCTTTGTAAGTTTGCTTGTGATTCACCCACCAAAATCGGCGCGGCACCTCACCGTTGATCACATATCGCACAATGTCCCTGGACGTCGAGGAACGATTACTACTCTTACCGTCGGGAAGCAGGCAGCGGATTGACACTCCTAGCAATGCCTGCTCGACTAAATCCTCATGGCTATAAATCTTTAGATCGAACGCCTTCTCATTTCCTCCATCTGGATAGGCTCGATAGGAACGCTCACCAGTCGCAGCATCTAGTTGAAAAATTGGACGAATCGGTCGCCCTTCCCAATCTTCGAAATAGAAATCGGATGAGACAAGCATTGACTGACCTACAGCCATTGTTTTGGGATCAGACATCCTTGCAACTCCATGGACATGAATGGCACAAAGATATCATCCGACTTCGTTAGCGCGAAACCGAGTGCGCTTCTGACCAAACAACGCCGCGCCTTTTCCAGGCTGGAGTACATCCGTACTCTTTCACTGAAACCACTCTCCCCTCTATTCACTGCCGCGATATGGCGGCCAAGGAATCCCCGTGTCCGAAAAAATTGAGTTGGACCTCGATGCGATCGAAGCAGCGGCCAAAGCTGCCACACCGCAGGACTTTGACAGCGCCCAGGTCGCCAGCAGTGAAGACGGCTGGATCGAATGCCAGACCTGCGGCGGCGAAGGCTCGGTGGAGCTGACCGCCGACTACCTGAACTACGACGGCCAAGCGCTGGGCGTCCAGTTCTACGGGATCGGTGAGCCGCACGTTCACGCAGAGGCGCACTACCGCGCCGCCCGGCCTGCCGTGGTGCTGGCCATGGTGGAAGAGATCCGCAGCCTGCGCCAGCAGGTTGAGCAACAGATGAACACCAGCCGCACCATCACGCTGGCGGGGTGCGAATACACAGAAGATGACCTGGTCTGCACTGCGGTCCGGTGCGTCAGCGGAACCAGCAGGCAGAAGACCCCGCGCTGGGTGCTCATGATGGACGCCTTTGTCTGCGGCTCAGGCGTAGCCCAAGCGCTGTGCAGGCGTTACGGGCTGGACCCGGACGAGGTCCTGCGCAAATGACCCGCCTCGCCCTCTGCCTCCTGCTGCTGGCCACCGGCGCCAGCGCGGGGGATCTGCAAGCCAATGTTCGCTCCTTCGAAGACAAGCCGCGCGGCGTCGTCTGTTACGAACTGAACGGCCTGGCCATCAGCTGCGTGAAGGTCTGGATGCCGCAAGTTGCCGACCAGCAGCGCCAGCTCTCCCCGCACGAAACACAACCCGAACCTACACCCGCACTGGCGCCTGGGCGCTGGATTGATGAGAGGTATCAGCTGTGACGACGTTCATCATGGAATACCGCGTGATCGGCTACTCGCTGGCCCACGCTTTCTCGACCAACCCCAAGGCGGGCAAGCGGATTTTCAACGTCAGCTCGGATGACATCGGGTCAACGGACATCCTCGCTGTAATGGATGCCGCGCGCTCACCAGAGAACACGCCGGACGGATACAAGCTGTTTTCCGTAACAGATCGTGATGCGGCAAAGGTAATGCGACCATGACCGACCTGATCGAAGTGAAGACGGCCGACCTGGCCGGCGAGGCGCTGAGCTGGGCTGTCGGTAAAGCTGAAGGCCTCGACGTACTCATCGCCCCACCCATCTACGGTAACCCGTAGCGGGTGTTCGTCCGCTACACCGGCGAGGTCACCATCCGCGAGGTGCGCTACAACCCGTGGGAAGACTGGGCGGTGGGCGGACCGCTGATCCAGAAGCACAACGTCAGCCTGCACTGCCCGCAGGAAGAGTGGGATTACTGGGCAGCCTGGATAACCGATAACGGCAAGGACGTTGCTCAGGGTGCTGATCTGCCGTTGCCGGCAGCATGCCGCGCCATAGTCGCCCACAAGCTCGGCGATACCGTCCAAGTGCCGAAGGAGCTGATTTCGTGACGATCGATAAAGAAAAGCTGAAAGCCTTGGCCGATCGTGTTGTGACCGATCGGCGGTTTTGCGCTGATGATCACCACCGCGAGCTGGCGGCCGGAGTTACAGCCCTGCTGGCCGAGATCGAGGACCTGAAAGGCCTTCGCCCTGCAGGGCCGCCGCGGCCTCCCAATGGCGAAGGTCTTCCTCGCTACGGTCTCCGCTGGAACGGTCCGCAACAGCCTTTGGCCGTACCTATGGTAGATGGCTATTGGACGCCATGGCCTGCTCGAAGCCGGTGCACACCTGCTGTAACACCTCCCCCTACAACTCACGTCCGCCGACGGGTCGTCCAGAAGTGCGTCACGGCCAGCAATACACCTGGTATCGCCATGCCAAGGCCACTGTAGATGAAGCCAGGCTGGTCAGACAGCAGCCCGCCCATAACGAACCCGATGCCCGTGGGTATGAGCGTGACCGCTACATAGCCAAACGGCTTCCTGACTTCCTTTGCCATTTCAATGCTCCTTGTTTTGGGGGCACTATTTAAACATGCGTGCCCGCCGCTGTGCGCGGGCGAGGAACCTCTATGTCTGAACGCAAAACGATGTGCATCTACCATGGCAACTGCGCTGACGGCTTCGGCGGCGCCTGGGTCGTCCGCAAGGCCTTAGGCGAGCAGGTTGAGTTCGTTGCCGGCGTGCATGGTCAGGAGCCACCTGATGTCACCGACAAAGATGTGATCATCGTCGACTTCAGTTACAAGTACGAAGTCATGGCCAGGCTGAGCTGGAAGGCCAACAGCATCATCATCCTGGACCACCACAAATCGGCGGCCGAGGACCTTGGCAAGTTCCCGCCCTTCCACGCCGGCGTTCGGGTGGATGGTCGGCACCCCGACGGGTCGGTCGCACTGGGCTGGGAAAGCGCCCACATCTCCATGAATTCGCAGAACTCCCCCGCTATCGCCTGCTGCTTCGACATGAACCGCAGCGGCGCCATGCTCGCCTGGGACCACTTCTTCCCCGGGCAGGAGCCGCCAATGCTACTGCGCCATATCGAGGACCGGGACCTGTGGCTGTTCCAGCTGGATGGCACCCGCGAGATTCAGGCCAACCTCTTCAGCTACCCCTACGACTTCGAAGTCTGGGACACGCTCATGGCGACTG
Source organism: Pseudomonas sp. KCJK9058 (assembly GCF_046230975.1). Classification (NCBI taxonomy): domain Bacteria; kingdom Pseudomonadati; phylum Pseudomonadota; class Gammaproteobacteria; order Pseudomonadales; family Pseudomonadaceae; genus Pseudomonas; species Pseudomonas sp. KCJK9058. Next base: position 99,840 of record NZ_JBJJLR010000002.1, on the reverse strand, counting down.
ATGTGCAGTCCCTCCGCTCGGACGGCGCCGCGATTGAGCGAAAGCACCAGAAGGACGTTGCCGAGCTGGTGGCCGTGACCAAGCGCCGCCTGGTCATCGGCGGTCACGATGTGCCGGTGGCCAGCCTGCCATACACGCTCACCAGCGATGCGGGTCACCTCATGGCCCAGGGCGAACCTTTCGCCGCCTGCTACTGGGATACCCCTGATGGCCGCGTATTCAGCCTGCGCAGCACAGACGATGGCATGGATGTGTCGGAGATCGCCAAGCAATACGGCGGTGGTGGCCACCGCAACGCTTCCGGCTTCCGCGTGCCGTTCGGCCACGAACTGACCAAGTAACTCCCCTCTTCCACTCAAGGCCGGCGGCAATGGCTGTCGGTCGAGGATCACCTATGTCCGCAATAAACCGTTTCCACGAAGTAGCCAACGATGCCCTGGTGCAGATCAGCGACCATCTGGTGCCAGGAGCCAAGCTCACCTTAGTGATCTACGTACCAGGCGAACCTGAGCAAGACATCGTCCTGATGGGCCGCGGTGTCGCTACTGATGAGGTCGTGAATACCCTACGCCGGCGTGCTGCGCTGAGCCTTGATGGCGACAACGCCTACAAGTCCGGGGTATGCGATGTAGCCGTAGGGGCAATGGCGGCCGGGAAACAGAATAATAACCAGCCGCCCGAGGGGCACTGGGGCCAGCGGTTTTGGGATATCGGCCGGGCCGAGGGAGAGCTGCAGGAAGAACTGGTTCAGGCACTCCGCCTGGCTCGCAAAGAGCTGGACGCCTGCCAGCGGGTGATCCACTACGCCGGCGGCTTCGATCCAGCTTACGTCGATGATGCCCAGGCCGCGATCAAGATCACCGACGCAGTGTTGGCCAAGACCCCAGCCTGACCACCAACCTGCCGCCACCGGCGGCGTGGAGACCATACCATGGAAACCGAAAGTACCGGTGACGTCGACAAGGTCACAGAACAGAAAATGGCTGACCTGCTCGGCTGCACCAAGCGCGCCCTGGAAGGCCGGCGCCTCCGCGGAGCGATACCTGAAGGCGTCTGGATGAAGCACGGCGGACGCATCATCTACAGCAAAAAGAGGTATGACGAATGGCTGGAAAGCCAATGGATTTACCCCCTGGAATCGACGTCCACTATGGCTCGCTCCGGCTCAGGTTCATGTGGGAAGGTACTCGCCGAAGTGAGACCCTTCCCTACCCCCCGACACAAAAAGGCATCAAGGCTGCATCCCAGCTTCGCGATAAAGTAAACAGCCTGATCAAGCTCAACCTCCTCGACCACGACAAGTACGCGGAGTTGTTCCCCAGTTCCGCCGCGGTTGTGGGCGGCGTTCCAACATTCGGTGAGTACGCCCAGTTGTGGCTGGACAGTCGTGAGATCGCAGCTGGTACCAGGCTGAACTATAAGGGCACCCTGAACCTGTACTGGGTGCCCAACCTCGCCTTGGTGCGTATTGATCTGATTACGTCGACGCTCCTGAGGCGAATCGTCGCCTCCATCACCTGGACTTCACCGTCGGTCAAACGCAACGCAATGGTGAAGCTGTCGACCATCCTGCGCTCAGCGGTACTGGACGGGCTGATCACGAGGAACCCGGCTGAAGCCATACAGCTGCCAGCACGCTCGAGGAAAGAGGTCGATCCCTTTACCTTGGACGAGGCGAATCTGATCATTGCCGAGCTGTACAAGCACCCTCATTGGCCTAGCCAGATCTATGCGGCTTTCTTCGAGTTCATGTTTTTCACTGGCCTACGCCTGTCCGAAGGCCTGGCACTGAGATGGGATGCGGTAGATACGACCAAGAAGACAGCTCACGTGCGGCGAACGATCGCGCTCGGGGTAGTTGAGGAAAGGACGAAGACAGGGAGGGACAGGTTTGTGCTGCTCAACGACAGGGCCTTGCACGCCCTGGAGTTCGCCAAGCAGTACGCAGAGCGCCGCAGGCTGGGCAAAGGGCAATTCACCGAATCGCCGTTCGTCTTTCCGCCTGGGAAGAATGGGGAGCACGTCAAGCAGACGTCGGACCTGCACCATCAGTGGCGCCCGATCCTTAAAGGCTTGGGGATCAGATACCGCCCCCCGTATAACTGCCGCCACACCTATGCGACAATATGCTTAATGTCTGGTCTCAACCCCGCATTTATCGCCCAACAGCTCGGGCATAGCGTGCAGATGCTCTTATCGACTTATGCGCGCTGGATTAACTCGTCCAACGACTGGCAGGAGCTGGAAAAGCTCCAAATTGGTCCGAAATTGGTCCGTAGCTGCGAAGAAGCCACGTAAGTTATTGATAGGTAAGCTCCTTGATCTCCACCGCTAACATCACCATGCAGTTCGGCTCCAAGCCGCTGTTCGAAAACGTTTCCGTCAAATTCAACAACGGCAACCGCTACGGCCTGATCGGCGCCAACGGTTGCGGCAAGTCGACCTTCATGAAAATCCTCGGCGGTGACCTGGAGCCGTCCGCAGGCCAGGTCATGCTTGAGCCGAACACCCGCCTGGGCAAACTGCGCCAGGACCAGTTCGCCTACGAGGAATTCACCGTGATCGACACGGTGATCATGGGCCACGGCCAGCTGTGGAAAGTCAAAGCCGAGCGTGACCGTATCTACTCGCTGCCGGAAATGACCGAAGAAGACGGCATGGCCGTCGCCGAGCTGGAAACCGAATTCGCCGAAATGGACGGCTACACCGCTGAGTCGCGCGCCGGTGAACTGCTGCTGGGCCTGGGTATTCCGCTGGACCAGCACTTCGGCCCGATGAGCGAAGTGGCACCGGGCTGGAAGCTGCGTGTCCTCCTGGCCCAGGCGCTGTTCTCGGACCCGGACGTGCTGCTGCTCGACGAACCGACCAACCACCTGGACATCAACACCATCCGCTGGCTGGAAACGATCCTCACGGCGCGTAACAGCACCATGATCATCATTTCCCACGACCGGCACTTCCTCAACAGCGTCTGCACCCACATGGCTGACCTGGATTACGGTGAGCTGCGCCTGTTCCCGGGCAACTATGACGAGTACATGACCGCAGCCACCCAGTCGCGTGAGCAGCTGCTGTCGGACAACGCCAAGAAGAAAGCCCAGATCGCCGAGCTGCAGACCTTTGTCAGCCGCTTCTCGGCCAACGCCTCCAAAGCCAAGCAGGCTACTTCTCGTGCCAAGCAGATCGACAAGATCCAGCTGGCCGAGGTCAAACCGTCCAGCCGCGTCAGCCCGTTCATTCGCTTCGAACAGACGAAAAAACTGCACCGCCAGGCCGTGGTCGTCGAAAAAATGGCCAAAGCCTTCGACGACAAGGTGCTGTTCAAGAACTTCGACATCACCGTCGAAGCGGGCGAGCGCGTTGCGATCATCGGCCCCAACGGTATTGGCAAGACCACCCTGCTGCGCACCCTGGTCGGCGAGATGACCCCGGATGCCGGCTCGGTAAAGTGGACCGACAGCGCCGAAGTGGGCTACTACGCCCAGGACCACGCCCACGACTTCGAAGACGACATGAGCCTGTTCGACTGGATGGGCCAGTGGACCTCTGGCGAGCAGGTGATCCGCGGCACCCTGGGGCGCATGCTGTTCTCCAACGACGAAATCCTCAAGTCGGTGAAGGTGATTTCCGGTGGTGAACAAGGTCGCATGCTGTTCGGCAAGCTGATCCTGCAGAAACCGAACGTGCTGGTGATGGACGAGCCGACCAACCACCTGGACATGGAATCGATCGAAGCGCTGAACCTGGCGCTGGAAAACTACCCGGGCACCCTGCTGTTCGTCAGCCACGACCGCGAGTTCGTGTCGTCGCTGGCCACGCGCATCATCGAGCTGTCGGCCGATGGTGTGGTGGACTTCAGCGGTACTTACGATGACTACCTGCGTAGCCAGGGTGTGCTGGTCTGATTGAAGGCCAAGGCCTGGCTACCTTGTGTGGCTGGGCCTCTTCGCGGGCTTGCCCGCGAAGCCCCCCTCCCACCGACTGACACTGCCCGACGAATAATTCGTTAGCCTGCTTTCTTTTCCTTTGCGCAACGGCCATGATGGGACCACGCCCAACCGCCCGCCCGCGAAAGAGCCCATGACCGCGCAACAACCTGCCCCCGCCAGTCACACGCTGCACATCACCCTGCAGATCCTGTCGATCGTTTTCTATACCTTCATTGCCTTCCTCTGCATCGGCCTGCCGATTGCGGTGCTGCCCAGCTATGTGCACGACCAGCTCGGCTTTGGCGCAGTGATCGCCGGTGTAACCATTGGCCTGCAGTACCTGGCCACGCTGCTGAGCCGCCCGTTTGCAGGCAAGGTGGCGGACACCTTGGGAGGGAAACAGGCCATCCGCTTTGGCTTGCTGGGGATTGCCGGTTGCGGGGTGTTGACGTTGCTGTCAGCCTGGACCCTCACCTTACCGCTGCTGGGCCTGGCACTGCTGCTCGGTGGACGTTTGCTGCTGGGCATCGCCCAAGGGCTGATCGGTGTGGCCACTTTGAGCTGGGGCATCAGCCAGGTCGGCCCCGAACACACTGCCAGGGTGATCTCGTGGAACGGCATCGCCTCCTATGGCGCGATTGCCATCGGTGCGCCGATCGGCGTGCTGGCCGTGGACGGGCTGGACTTCAGCGTACTGGGGCCGGCTTTGCTGGTGCTGGCAACCCTTGCCCTGCTGGTGCTTCGCAAGCGCCCCGACGTGGTCGTGGTGCGCGGCGAGCGCCTGCCCTTCTGGTCGGCGTTCGGCCGGGTTGCCCCGTGTGGCCTGGGTTTGACCCTGGCCTCGATCGGCTACGGCACCTTGACCACCTTCGTCACCCTGTACTACCTCGAGCGCGGCTGGGCCGGTGCGGCCTGGTGCCTGAGTGCGTTTGGTGTGTGCTTCATCATTTCGCGGCTGCTGTTCGTCAACGCGGTCAACCGCTTTGGTGGCTACAACGTGGCGGTCGCCTGCATGGCCACCGAAGTGCTGGGCCTGGGCCTTCTGTGGCTGGCGCCCTCGCCGCCCTGGGCGCTGGTTGGTGCCGGGCTGACCGGTTTCGGGCTGTCGCTGGTGTACCCGGCATTGGGCGTGGAGGCGATCAAGCACGTCCCCAGCAGCAGCCGCGGCGCAGGGCTGGGTGCCTATGCTGTGTTCTTCGACATGGCCTTGGCCATTGCCGGCCCGGTGATGGGCGCCGTGGCGGTACACCTGGGGTATGCCTCGATCTTCTGCGTGGCGGCCCTGCTCGCCTTGGCCGGCGTCGGCCTAACGTTGTGGCTGGCGCGGCGCGCCCGCCGTAGCTGAACGCTCAGCCGGCGCTGGCGCGCCCAGCGCCTGGCTGAAGAACGCTGCCGTTTCTCGCTGCAGCGAATGATGGATATGCCGGCGGTCGACGCCGTCGGCGTCCTTGCACAGCGCCGGCATTCGCGCGTACTGCTCGGCATCGCAGTGGGCCATGAACACGAAATGCCCGGCACCGGCCAACAGGCGGTAGTCCGGTGTGACCGGCAGTTTGCGGGCCAGGGCCTCAGCATTACGGTCTACGGCCACAAGCTGATCGCTGTCGCCACTGTAGATCAGTGCGGGAACCTGCACCCCGGTCAGCGCATGGCGCCCGAACAACAGGCTCAGCGGCGCCATCAACATGACCGCCCCCACTCGCGGGTCGGTCTCGGGCGCCAGTTCGCTACGGTCGGCAATCAGGATGCCGTGGGTCTTGCAGGCGTCTGTGTCATGCGGGCGCTCCAGGCAGTACTGACGCAGACGGTCCAGGTCGGGGCGTGCGCCAGACAGGATCAACGCAGTTTCTCCGCCGGCCGAGTAGCCAATCACGCCCACCTTGCCTTCATTCAGATAAGGCCCGACCACTGCATCATCACGCGCTGCGGTGATCGCCGCGCTGACTTGCAGCGGCCGCCCATAAAGATTGCTCAGGGTGCCAAGGCGACTGTGGTCGCGCACGTTGTCCCCCGGGTGCACCACCGCCACCACCACGAACCCTTGCCGCGCCAGCGACGTGGCCAGGTAATGCAAGGCCAATGGGCTGCCCGTATTGCCGTGAGACAGCACCAGCAACGGGAATCGCCCCATGGCGACGGGCGCCTCTTCGGCCACGTCTACGGGATACCCGTCTATACGGCTGATACGGGTTTTGCCAACGGCCGGGTAGAACGCCAGCGCTTGCATCGGGCGGCTATCGACCGGGTCGGTCAAGGTCATAAGGTGCAGGCCGGCAACCCACGGCGCGGCCTCGGCGCGGGCCAACAGGCCGCCGAGCAGGACCAGCGCCAACACGCAGCGTGCAAGGGTCATCGGCCAGCGGTTCCTTGCAGGACGAAGGGATAACCCAGCATAAAACCGGCCGGCGTTGTGCCGGATGAAAACTGGATGAAACCGCCGTCATGCAAGCTGCGCCTGCACCCTGTGCATTTGCGCATTGCGTCGAACCCATGGCATAGATGCAGGTCAACGTTTTCACGTGACCGTTTTCGCGCCTTTGAAGGAGATTCATGCATGAGCAAGCCTGCCTACGTGCCACCCAAAGTCTGGCGCAACGACGCAGCCTCCGGCGGCCAGTTCGCCAGCATCAACCGCCCGGTCGCCGGCCCGACTCACGACAAGGACCTGCCGCTGGGCAAACACCCGCTGCAGCTGTATTCCCTGGCTACGCCCAACGGCGTCAAGGTCACCATTGCCCTTGAAGAGCTGCTTGCCCTGGGCCACGCCGGTGCCGAATACGATGCCTGGCTGATCCGCATCGGCGAGGGTGATCAGTTTTCCAGTGGCTTCGTCCAGGTCAACCCCAACTCGAAGATCCCTGCCCTGCTCGACCGCAGCGTGGAGCCGCCGGTGCGGGTGTTCGAATCAGGTTCGATCCTGTTGTACCTGGCAGAAAAGTTTGGAGCATTGCTGCCAAAATCGCCGGCTGCGCGCACCGAATGCCTGAACTGGTTGTTCTGGCAGATGGGTGCGGCGCCTTACCTGGGCGGTGGTTTTGGCCACTTCTACGTGTATGCACCGGAAAAGTTCGAGTACGCCATCAACCGCTTCACCATGGAGGCCAAGCGTCAGCTGGACGTACTTGATCGTCGCTTGGCCGAAAGCCGTTATCTGGGGGGCGAGGCATACAGTATTGCTGATATTGCCGTGTGGCCGTGGTATGGCCAGCTGGTACGCGGCAACCTGTATGACGCGGCGCAGTTCCTGGCGGTTGACGAGTACCCGAACGTACAGCGCTGGGCCGAGGACATCGCCCAGCGCCCTGCTGTGCAGCGCGGTACACGCGTGAACCGTACCTGGGGAGATGAACACAGCCAGGTGCCGGAGCGCCATAGCGCCGCCGACCTGGCAGGTTGACGCAAACCGTGTGGAGCAACTGTCTTGCTCAATTTCCATAAGCTGGCGCGATCCGTGTGGGAGCGGCCTTGTGTCGCGAAAGGGCCGCGAAGCGGCCCCAGCATTATTTGCATCGACGCTGAAATCCCGGGGCTGCTGTGCAGCCCTTTCGCGACACAAGGCCGCTCCCACAGGGACTGCGCCAGGCTTTAGATGTGGACGACGACTTTCAGGACTTCCAGCGCCGGTTCGACCTTGATGCCCAGCACTGCCCCCAGGTCCATTACCCGTGCCAGTTCCTGCTGCCCTACCATGACCATCTGCAGTTCATACCTGTGGGAAACAACGGCGACCCCGGGGTTGTGGGTGGGTTTGCGGTGATGATGTTTCTCGATATCGCGCAGGGCTGAGGCTGAGCACCAGCCTGTGGGCGGCCCTTGGGTGACTGAAAGGCCGCCCCCACAATGGGCCGGGTAATGCCTGTGAATGCCCCCGACAATGCCCCCCTGCATAAAACCATTTGCCCCTGCGCAAACCTGCGTCCGCCAAGCCCTTCTTGTACACTCCTCGCATTAGCCCCCACCTGCACATTTTTTTGGTGAACGCATGATCGAGGTAACCGAGGTTTCCATTGCCGAGCTGCGCGACGCGCTCGAGTCGGGCCGCACGACAGCGGTCGAGCTGGTCAAGGCCTACCTGGCGCGCATCGACGCCTACGATGGCGCCGACACGGCCACAGCCCTTAACGCCGTAGTGGTACGCAACCCGGAGGCGCTCAAAGAGGCCGAGGCCTCCGATGCCCGTCGTGCCAAGGGCCAGGTGCTTAGCCCGCTGGACGGCATCCCCTACACCGCCAAGGACAGCTACCTGGTCAAAGGCTTGACTGCCGCCTCCGGCAGCCCTGCCTTCAAGGACCTGGTCGCCCAGCGCGATGCCTTCACCATCGAGCGCCTGCGCGCCGCCGGTGCCGTGTGCCTGGGCAAGACCAACATGCCGCCCATGGCTAACGGTGGCATGCAGCGCGGCGTCTATGGCCGCGCCGAAAGCCCGTACAACGCCAACTACCTGACCGCGCCCTTCGCCTCGGGCTCGTCCAACGGTGCCGGTACCGCCACCGCCGCCAGCTTCAGCGCCTTTGGCCTGGCCGAAGAAACCTGGTCCAGCGGCCGTGGCCCGGCGTCCAACAACGGCCTGTGCGCCTACACCCCGTCGCGCGGGGTGATTTCGGTGCGTGGCAACTGGCCGCTGACGCCGACCATGGACGTGGTGGTGCCCTACGCCCGCACCATGGCCGACCTGCTGGAAATCCTCGACGTGGTGGTCGCCGATGACGCCGACAAGCGCGGCGACCTGTGGCGCCTGCAGCCGTGGGTGCCAATCCCCGCTGCCTCGACGGTACGTCCGGCGTCGTACCTTGAACTGGCGGTAGATGCCAGCGCGCTCAAGGGCAAGCGCTTTGGCGTACCACGCATGTATATAAATGCCGATCCCGAAGCGGGCACCGCCGAGAAGCCAGGCATCGGCGGGCCGACCGGCCAACGCATCAACACCCGCGCCACGGTGATCGACCTGTGGCAACAAGCACGCCAGGCCCTGGAAGCGGCGGGTGCCGAAGTGCTGGAAGTGGACTTCCCGTTGGTGTCCAACTGCGAAGGCGACCGCCCAGGCGCGCCGACCGTGTACAACCGTGGCATCGTCAGCAAGGCATTCCTGCATGACGAACTGTGGGAACTGTCGGGCTGGGCCTTTGACGACTTCCTGCGCGCCAACGATGACCCCAAGCTTAACCGCCTGGCCGATGTCGACGGGCTGAAGATCTTCCCCCACGACCCGGGCACCTTGCCCAACCGTGAAGATGACCTGGCTGCCGGCATGGACGAGTACGTCAACATGGCCAAACGTGGCCTGAAGACCTGGGACCAGATCGAGACCCTGCCCGACGGCCTGCGCGGGCTGGAGCAGACCCGCAAGCTGGACCTGGAAGACTGGATGGACAAGCTGGGCCTGGACGCGGTGCTGTTCCCCACCGTAGCCGACGTTGGCCCGGCCGATGCCGATATCAACCCGGTATCGGCGGACATCGCCTGGAGCAACGGTGTCTGGGTAGCCAACGGCAACCTGGCAATCCGTCACCTGGGCGTGCCGACCGTGACCGTGCCGATGGGCGTGATGGCCGATATCGGTATGCCGGTGGGGCTGACCTTTGCCGGGAAGGCTTATAGCGACAACGCGCTGCTGAGTTTTGCTGCCGCGTTCGAGGCCACCGGCTCGCGCCGGATGATTCCGCCGCGCACGCCGGCGCTTGGCTGAGTCTTACAGGGCCCCTAAAAGCAGATCGCGAATTTCAACCATATGTGTAAAAATACACAAACAGTTGATTTTGCGATCTGCCATGCCTATCACCCACAGCGAAGAACGCCAACTCACCCTCACCGTGCTCAAGGCCGCCATCCAGGCCCTGGGCAGCGTTGCCGCGCGCAACATGGAAATACTCCTGCACGACCTTGACCACCCCGAACACTCGGTGGTGGCGATCGTCAACGGTCATCTTTCCGGCCGCAGCGTGGGCAGCCCGATCCTCGCCGCACCGGAGCAGGACCAGGGTTTCAAGGCACTGATGCAGGCCTCGGCCGACCAGCACGGCTGTGAGCCGGTGGTGCTGCCCGATTACCCCACTACGCTCAAAGGCCGCACGCTACGGAGTGCCACGGCAATCTTCCGTGACAGCAGCGGCCACCCCTTCGCCAGCCTGTGCGTCAACACCGACGTCACCGGCCTGGATGCTGCCATGAGCTTTCTCCAGCAGTTGCAGCCGCTGGGGGCCATACCGGCGGTCAACGAACCGGCCGACATGGAGCTGCTGATGAGCGAGATCATCCAGGCTGCCCTGCAGCGCAGCGGCCAGGGGCGGATGAACAAACAGGCCAAGGTCGAGGCCGTGCGCGTCATGCAGGAGCGCGGCCTGTTCATCGTCAAGGGCGGCGTGGAGAAGGCTGCCAGCGCCCTCGGCGTGACGCGCTACACCATTTACAACTACCTCGAGCAACTACGCGGAGCCAGCCAATGACCTTGCACATTCATACCCCCCTGATCGAGTCGCGCCCGCTGTCGTTGGCGGCCGGTCGTAATATCTGGCTCAAGCTCGACGCCCTGCAACCCTGCGGTTCGTTCAAACTGCGCGGTGTAGGCTACGCCTGCGAGGTACACCACGCGCGTGGCGCCCGGCACTTTGTGTCCTCGTCAGGTGGCAATGCCGGTTTGGCAGTCGCCTACGCTGGACGCAAGCTGGGGGTGCCGGTGACCGTGGTGGTACCCGAAACCACCACCGAACGGGCCAAGCAGCTGCTGCACCTGGAAGACGCCAAGGTGGTGGTGCACGGCAGTTCCTGGCAAGAGGCCAACGCCCTGGCACAGACACTGATAGGCCCGAACGATGCTTTCATCCACCCATTCGACGACCCACTGCTGTGGGCCGGGCATGCCAGCCTGGTGGATGAGGTGGCCGAAGCCGGCCTGAAGCCGGACGCGGTGGTGTTGTCAGTCGGCGGGGGCGGCTTGCTCAGTGGCGTGGTAGAGGGGCTCAAGCGCAATGGCTGGGGCGATGTGCCGGTGCTGGCAGTAGAAACCGAGGGCGCGGCGTCGCTGCATGCGGCCATGCAGGCTGGGCATTCGGTGGAGCTGGAGCGCATCGCCTCGGTGGCCACGTCGCTGGGGGCCAAGCGTGTGGCTGATCAGGCGCTGAGGTGCGTGCAGCAGCATCCGGTGCACAGCCATCTGGTCAGCGATCGCGCAGCGCTGGAGGCCTGTGAGCGGTTCTTGCTGGACCACCGTGTACTGGTCGAGCCCGCGTGCGGGGCGGCGTTGGCAGTGGCCTATGATGCCAAGGCACTGGGCGCCTTGCGCAATGTACTGGTGGTGGTCTGTGGCGGCGCTACCGCAACACTGGAGCAGATCCAGGCCTGGCTGCAGCAGGCAGACTAAAGCTGCCATCTGTCGGGGGTGATTACGACAGTCACATGCACCTGATCTACTAGGCTCGCCGCAACCGAAAAAGCCCTCGCAATAGCGTCAACCCTGACGAAATGCGTATCCCGCCCTTTCGGTCTGCGGCAAGTGAAGGCACAATGCGTGTCCTTTTTTTGGCCGGCCTGGCCGGGGGCCTTTAAATGATCAAGACGCCGTATTACCTCATCGATAAAACCAAGCTGCTCAGCAACATGGAGAAGATCGCCTACGTGCGCGAACACTCCGGTGCCAAGGCGCTGCTCGCCCTCAAATGCTTCGCCACCTGGTCGGTGTTCGACCTGATGCAGCAGTACATGGACGGTACCACCTCGTCCTCCCTGTTCGAGCTCAAGCTCGGCCGCCAGAAGTTCGCCGGCGAAACCCATGCTTATAGCGTGGCCTGGGCCGACGACGAGGTCGAGGAGATGCTTGAGAACTGCGACAAGATCATCTTCAACTCGATCGGCCAGCTGCAACGCTTTGCCGAACAGTCCGAAGGCAAGGTGCGTGGTCTGCGCGTCAACCCGCAGGTCAGCAGCTCCGACTACCTGCTGGCCGACCCGGCCCGCCCGTTCAGCCGCCTGGGCGAATGGGACCCGGCCAAGATCGAGCAGGTGATCGAACAGATCTCCGGTTTCATGTTCCACAACAACTGCGAGAACGGTGACTTCGGCCTGTTCGACAAGATGCTCACGCACATCGAAGAGCGATTCGGCCACCTGCTGCACAAGGTCGAGTGGGTCAGCCTGGGTGGCGGCATTCACTTCACCGGTGAAGACTATGCAGTAGACGCCTTCTGCGCGCGCTTGAAGGCGTTCTCGGAAAAATACGGCGTGCAGGTTTACCTGGAGCCGGGCGAAGCCGCCATCACCAACAGCGCCTCGCTGGAAGTGACCGTGCTCGATACCCTGTACAACGGCAAGCACCTGGCCGTGGTCGACAGCTCGATCGAAGCGCACCTGCTCGACCTGCTGATCTACCGCCTCAACGCCAAGATGGCCCCCAATGACGGCGAGCATACCTACATGGTCTGCGGCAAGTCATGCCTGGCCGGTGACATCTTCGGCGAGTACCAATTCGACCGTCCGCTGGCCATTGGCGATCGCCTGTCGTTCATCGACACGGCGGGTTACACCATGGTCAAGAAAAACTGGTTCAACGGGCTGAAGATGCCTTCCATCGTGGTCAAGCAGCTCGACGGCAGCGTCGAAGTCGTCCGCGAGTTCGGTTTCGAAGACTACGTTTCCAGCCTGTCGTAAGACCGGCTTTCAAGTAAGGAGCAAAGGGTAAATTGAAGAAGAACGTTCTTATCATTGGTGCAGGAGGTGTCGCCAAGGTGGTGGCCCACAAGTGCGCGCAGCATAACGACGAACTGGGTCGTATCGCCATCGCGTCACGGAACATCTCCAAATGCCAGGCCATCATCGACAGCGTCAAGGCCAAGGGTAGCCTCAAGGTACCCGCCGACATCCAGGCCTTCTCGCTCAATGCCCTCGATGTCGAGGCAACCAAGGCGCTGATCCGCGAAACCGAATCGCAGATCGTGATCAATGTGGGTTCCGCCTTCCTCAACATGTCGGTGCTGCGTGCATGCATCGATACGGGTGTCGCCTATCTGGACACCGCCATCCACGAAGAGCCGGGCAAGATCTGCGAGACCCCACCGTGGTACGGCAACTACGAGTGGAAACACCTCGAAGAGTGCCAGGCAAAGAACATTACCGCCATTCTCGGCGTCGGTTTCGACCCGGGTGTGGTGAACAGCTACGCCAAGCTGGCGCAGCAACAGTATTTCGACAGCATTGATTCGATCGATATTCTCGACGTCAATGCCGGTTCACATGGCAAGTACTTTGCCACCAACTTCGACCCGGAAATCAACTTCCGCGAGTTCACCGGACAAGTGTGGAGCTGGCAGAACAGCCAGTGGACCAGCAACACCATGTTCGAGGTCAAGCGTACCGACGACCTGCCAGTGGTAGGCTCGCAAAACCTGTACCTGACCGGCCACGATGAAGTTCACTCGATTTCGAAGAACCTCAACGTCCCGAACGTGCGCTTCTGGATGAGCTTCGGCGAGCACTACATCAACGTGTTCACGGTACTGAAAAACCTGGGCCTGCTCAGCGAGCAACCGGTGAAAACCGCCGAAGGCCTGGAAGTGGTACCGCTGAAAGTAGTCAAGGCTGTACTGCCAGACCCGGCCTCGCTGGCCCCTGGCTACACCGGCAAGACCTGCATCGGCGACCTGGTCAAAGGCACCAAGGATGGCCAGCCGCGCGAAGTGTTCATCTACAACGTGGCCGACCACGAAGAAGCCTACGCCGAGACCGACAGCCAGGGCATTTCCTACACCGCCGGCGTACCGCCAGTGGCTGCCGCCCTGCTGGTAGCCCGTGGCGAGTGGGATGCCAAGCGCATGGTCAACGTCGAGGAGCTGCCAGCCGAGCCGTTCCTCAAGGCGCTGGACGTGATGGGCCTGCCGACCCGCGTCAAAGATGAAAAAGGCGATCGTCCTTGGGACGCTGAAGCCTAAGCAACAAACAGAAGGGGCGCCACATGGCGCCCCTTCTGCTTTCCAGGCCCAGCCACTTCGCGGGCAGCTCAGGCGCTCCACAGGCCTGAAACAAGCACGTAACCTGTGTGGGCGAGCCCGCGAAGAGGCCGCTGCAGGATCACGCTCTACTTGCGGGCCTCCAGAATCAGGTTGAACGGCGTCTGCGTCGCCCGCCGGAACCTGCTGAACCCTGCCTCCTCGAAGACCGCCCGCAATCGCGCCTCCCCGGCCTGCGCACCCAACCCCAGCCCCACTTCCTGCGACAACGAATTGGGCGTGCAGATAAACGTCGACGCCGCATAGAACAAGCGCCCGACCGGTGTCAGGTTACCCTCCAGCGAGTCCTCGGCATAAGGCTCCACCAGCATGACCGTGCCATCCGCTTTCAAAGCATGGTAGGCATGCCTGGCTGCCCCGACCGGGTCACCCATGTCGTGCAGGCAATCGAAGAAGCACACCAGGTCATGGTCATGCCCCGGGTACTCCTTGGCGCTGGCCTGCTGGAAGCTCACCCGCGACTCCAACCCCGCTTCACGCGCACGCGCGTTGGCGGTGACGATCGAAGGCTGATGATAGTCGTACCCCACGAAGGTCGACGCCGGAAACGCCTGCGCCATCACCAGCGTCGAGGCACCATGACCGCACCCCACATCCGCCACCTTGGCGCCCGCCTGCAGCTTGGCCACCACACCCTCCAGTGCCGGCAGCCAATCCGCTACCAGGAAGGTGCGATACCCCGGCCGGAAAAACCGCTCGGTACCGCTGAACATGCACGGGTGGTGATCGCCCCAGGCCAACCCGCCATCGCCACGCATGGCAGCTACCAGCTTGTCCTTGTCATGGAACAGCGCCGCCACCACGGACGCGCCGCCGGCCATGTAGGCCGGAGAATCCTCCAGCGCCAGGGCCATGGCCTGTTCTTCAGGCAGCACAAAACGGCCCTTGTCATGGACCATGTAGCCCGATGCCGCCTGGGCATTCAACCATTCTCGCACCAGCCGCGGGTGGCAGCCGGTCTTTTCCGCCAGTTGCTCAGGGGTGACCGCCTGGCTGTCGGCCATGGCCCGGTACAGCCCCAGTTCATCGCCGAGAATGACATTGGCCAGCGTCGCCGCCGCGCCCATGTCGCCCACCAGCTTGCCCATAAAATCGTGAAGCCTTGCCTCGTCCATGACCTGCCCTCCTCTGCAAGAAGGCCATCGCCAACGAGGGACATCCGCTCCGGGAAGGCGGTGGTCGGTTCAAGGGTTTTCGTTCGCGGTACAACGCGCTAACGCGAGCTGTCATTAAGTTTAGATGCTCTGCCTGGGCGAAGTGGAATAAAGGCCTCATGGCCCACGAAAACATCCGTCAGGTAACAATTCCTAAACAAGGATGTGACATTTTTTTTCAGCTTTCCTATCAAGGAGCTGTCAAATGAAGGTCACGGTTTTCGGAACCGGCTATGTCGGCCTGACCCAGGCGGTGTGCCTGGCCCAGGTGGGCCATTCGGTGTTGTGCATGGATGTCGATGCCGATCGGGTGGCCAGCCTGAGTGAAGGCCATTGCCCGATCTTCGAGCCCGGCCTTGCGCCGCTGCTGGAGAAGAACCTCGCCTGCGGTCGGCTGCGCTTCACCACGGATGCCGCAGTCGCTGCCAACTATGCCAGGTTGCAGTTCATTGCCGTCGGTACTCCGCCGCAAGCCGATGGTAGCGCCGACCTGAAACACGTTTTCGCCGTGGTCGACAGCATCCTCGAACACGCTGACGGGCCCAAAGTAATCGTCAACAAGTCCACCGTGCCGGTGGGTACGGTACACCGCATCAAGGCACGCATCGCCCAGGCCGTGGCCGATACCAGCCGCTTCCAGGTGATCAGCAACCCGGAGTTTCTCAAGGAAGGCTCAGCGGTGGATGACTGCATGCGCCCCGAGCGCATCATCATCGGCGGCGCAGATGCGGCCGAAGTGGAGTTGCTACGCGAGCTTTACCTGCCGTTCAGCCGCAACCGCGAGAAGCTTATGGTCATGGATGCGCGCAGCGCCGAGCTGACCAAGTACGCGGCCAACTGCATGCTGGCAACCAAGATTTCCTTCATCAACGAAATCGCCAACCTGGCCGAGCACCTGGGGGCCGACATCGAAATGGTGCGCCGTGGCATCGGCTCGGACCCGCGCATCGGTTATGACTTCATCTACGCCGGCTGCGGTTTTGGCGGCTCGTGCTTCCCCAAAGACCTGCAAGCCCTGCGCCACAGTGCCGAGTCGGAAGGCTTCGAGACACAGTTGCTGCGCGCAGTAGAGTCGGTCAACGAGCAGCAGAAGGGCCGGCTGTTCAGCAAGATCCAGCGCCACTACCCCGGCGGCCTGCGGGGCAAGGTGTTTGCCCTGTGGGGGTTGTCGTTCAAGCCCAATACCAATGATATCCGCGAAGCCTCCAGCCGGGTCCTGCTGGAAGCACTGTGGGCCGCGGGCGCGCGGGTGCAGGCTCACGACCCTCAGGCCATGGAAGAAATCCGGCGCCACTACGGCCCGCGTGCCGACTTGCAACTGGTGCCCTGCAAGGACGATGCATTAAAGGGCGCAGATGCCTTGGTGATCGTCACCGAGTGGCAGGACTACCGCGTACTCAATCTGGACAAGGTGCCGCAGCAGTTGACCGACCGGGTGGTGTTCGACGGGCGCAACCTGTTCGAGCCTGAGCACATGGCCGCCGCCGGCCTGACTTATTACGGGATCGGCCGTGGCCAGGTGCAGCCAGTATGCCCGTACTGATTACCGGTGTGGCAGGTTTCATTGGCTACCACGTGGCGCGGCGCCTGTGCGAGGCCGGCATCGAAGTGGTCGGTATCGACAACCTTAATGCCTACTACAGCGTCGAACTCAAGCGGGCGCGCCTGCAGGCGTTGTTCGGTTTTTCCAGCTTCCACTTCTATACCCTCGACATCGCCAACCCTGCCGATTTGCAACCGCTGTTCGCCAGGCAGGCGTTCAGCGAGGTGATCCACCTGGCGGCCCAGGCCGGCGTGCGCTATTCACTGGACAACCCGGGTGCCTACGGCCAGGCCAACCTGGTTGGTTTCCTCAATGTTCTCGAGGCCTGCAGAGCGCAGCCACCCCGCCACTTGATCTACGCCTCCAGCAGCTCCGTGTACGGGGCCAATGCCAAGCTGCCGTTCAGCATCGACGACCCGGTCGACCAGCCCGTGTCGCTCTATGCCGCCAGCAAGCGCGCCAATGAACTGATGGCGCACAGCTACGCCCACCTGTACCGCCTGCCGACCACCGGCCTGCGCTTTTTCACGGTCTACGGCCCCTGGGGCCGCCCTGACATGGCGCTGTTCAAATTCACCCGCGCCATGCTCGAGGGCCGGCCAATAGCGCTTTACAACAACGGCCTGATGGGCCGCGACTTCACCTACATCGACGACATCGTCGAAAGCATCGTGCGCCTGCGCCTGAAACCGCCCCGGCCAGCCGAGGGGAAACCACCCTGCCAACTGTTCAATATTGGCCGCGGTCAGCCGGTAAGGCTGCTGCATTTTGTCGAATGCCTGGAGGACGCCTTGGGTATCAAGGCCCAACGCGACTACCTGCCGCTGCAAGCGGGGGACGTGCTGGAAACCTGGGCCGACGTCAGCTCACTGGCACGCTGGATCGACTTCTCCCCAGGCACATCGCTGGAACATGGCGTCAACGCCTTCATTGGCTGGTACCGGGATTTCTACCGGGTTTGATCCACGCAATCACAACACGATCACAGGTAGCCTCATGAGCGATCCACTTGACCTCTCGGTACTGATCCCCGCCAAGAACGAGGTCGACAACCTGCCATCACTGCTGATGGAGATACGCACTGCACTCACGGCCGAACACTACGAAGTGCTGGTGGTCGACGACGGCAGCAGCGACGGCACCCTGAGCGTACTGCAACACCTGAAAAGCCAGGGCTACAGGCAATTGCGCATCCTACGTCACGACCGTTCGCTGGGCCAGAGCACCTCGCTGTGGCATGCCGCCCAGGCGGCCCGCGGCCACTGGCTGGCGACCTTGGATGGCGATGGCCAGAACGACCCGGCAGACATCCCCGGCATGCTAGCCCTGGTGCGCGCCAACCAGAACCTGGCCGGCGGCGTCAAGCTGGTGGCCGGGCACCGGGTCAACCGACGTGACAGCGCCAGCAAGCGCTGGGCCTCGCGCGTAGCCAACGGCCTGCGCAGCCGCCTGCTCAAGGATGCCACGCCCGACACCGGCTGCGGGCTGAAGCTGATCGAGCGGGCAGCCTTCCTGCACCTGCCCTACTTCGACCACATGCACCGCTACATTCCGGCACTGATCCTGCGCCACAACGGCCGCATGCTGGTGCACCCGGTCAACCACCGGCCACGCCACGCCGGTGTCTCCAAGTATGGCAACCTGGACCGCGCCCTGGTCGGCATCCTCGACTTGTTCGGGGTGTGGTGGCTAATCCGCCGCACCCGCCTGCACAGCCGCCCGCAGGAGCTTGAAGGATGACCCGCGAAACCCTCTGGTTGATCATCGGCTTCGCGGGTCAGGCCGTTTTCACCGGGCGCTTCGTGCTGCAGTGGCTGTACAGCGAACTCAAGCGCCGCAGCGTGATCCCGGTAGGCTTCTGGTACCTGAGCATGCTCGGCAGCACGCTACTGCTGACTTACGCCATCTACCGCCAGGACCCGGTCTTCATTATCGGCCAAAGCTTCGGCTTTCTGGTCTACCTGCGCAACCTGCAACTGATTGCCCGCCACCAGCAACTGAAGGAATAGCCCTTTGCCTAAGTTCAAGACAATCGGGGCCGAACGCCTGGCCCTGATCGCCCTCGCCGTGTTGCTGGTGGGCGCGGGAATCGGCTGGCGTCAGCCGATGAATGTCGATGAAGAACGCTTTCTCGGCGTGGCCCTGGAAATGCTGCAGAGCGGCAACTGGTTCATCCCACACCGTGCAGCAGAGATCTATGGCGACAAGCCACCGTTGTTCATGTGGACCGTGGCGCTGTTCAGCTACCTGACCGGCGCGCCCAACGTTGCCCTGTACCTGCCCGGGCTGCTGTCGGCGGCGACCATCACCTGGGTGCTGCATGACCTCGGGCGGCGCCTGTGGAACCGGCGCACCGGCGTGATCGCGGCCTTGTTGTTCCTGGCCACCTACCAGACCTACAGCATCCTGCGCACCGGGCAGATCGACAGTTTCCTGTGCCTTTGGGTTGCGCTGGGCCTCTACGGCATGCTGCGCCACCTGCTACTGGGGCCCGCCTGGGGCTGGTTCTACCTGGCTTGCGCATCCATGGGCCTGGGCATTATCAGCAAGGGGGTGGGTTTTGTTCCGGCGCTGATATTGCTGCCTTATGCCTGGGCGGTGCGCCATCGCTGGCGCGGCGTAGTCGCCATGCCCGGCCAGGGATGGCGCTGGAGCCTGGGGCTACTGTGGTTACTCGCCGGTTGCGCCGTGTGGCTGCTGCCGCTGCTGGTGTCGATCGCCCATGGCGGCGGCGCGGCAGAGCTGGCCTACCTGAAGGAAATCCTGCTGCGCCAGACCGCCAGCCGCTACGCCAATGCCTGGGACCATCGCGAGCCGTTCTGGTACTTCTTCGTCAAGGTCATCCCCAAGTACTGGCTACCTCTGATCCTGGCCCTGCCCTGGCTGATACCGGCCTGGCGCCGGCAACTGCAAAAGCACGATGGCCGCTTCCTGCTGCTGCTAGGCTGGGTGGCATTGGTGCTGCTGTTCTTCAGCCTGAGCAGCGGCAAGCGCAAGCTGTATATTTTCCCGGCGCTGCCAGGCCTGATTCTGGCCATGGCGCCGCTGGTGCCGTGGCTGCTCAAGCGCTGGTGGCAGCGTCGGCCGGGCTGGCACAAGGCATTCACCACAGCAGCCCTGGTATGGTTCGCCCTGTGGTTCGCGCGTGGTTTCGTCGAACCCGTGAAGGAGGGCCGCAACCCGCATGAGACGCTGATGAGCGACGCCGCACAGGCCACTGCCGGTGCCGAACTGGTGCTGGTCAACTGGCGCGAGGGGCATTGGCTGTTTGCCCGGCAACCCATCGTGCACTTCGGTTTCACCAGCCAATCCAAAGTGGATGCAGCGGTCTACTGGCTGCGCCAGCACCCCACCGCCTTCGCCCTGGTTCCAGCCACCGAACTGGGCCAGTGCTTCAACGTCGACAAGGCACGCAAGCTGGGTGAAACCTCGCGGGCCGAATGGTATGTCGTCGGTGCAGATGCCGACAACGGTCAGTGCCAGGCCAGTGCCCCCAACGACGTCTACCACTTCGCCTGGGCCGATACCTGGCGCAACCCGCTGGTCGTTGAGGAACACGCAGGGAAATGACCCACCAGACCCTGCCGGTCCGGTGGGCGCTTAGGAGAATGCCCGCCGAACTGCAGCGCCTGCCCGATCAGGTACTGCTCCAGGTCAAACTCGCGCTCCCCTATCCATATCGCTTGCAATCCATCAAATCTCAAAATACTGTATGAATATTCAGTATAGCGAGACCGCGCCATGCAACTCATCGCCAAACTCGGCATCCTGGCCGATGCCGCCAAGTACGACGCATCTTGCGCCAGCAGCGGCGCGCCCAAGCGTAACTCGCGCGGCGCTGATGGCCTGGGTGCTACCAATGGCATGGGTATCTGTCACAGCTACACCCCCGACGGCCGCTGCGTATCACTGCTCAAGGTGCTGCTGACCAACTTCTGCCTGTATGACTGCCAGTACTGCGTCAACCGCCGCTCCAGCAACGTGCCACGCGCGCGCTTCAGCCCCGAGGAAGTGGTACGCCTGACCCTGGACTTCTACCGGCGCAACTGCATCAGCGGCCTGTTCCTCAGCTCCGGCATCATCCGCTCGGCGGACTACACCATGGAGCAGCTGATCCGTGTGGCCCGGCTGTTGCGCGAAGAGCACAGCTTCCGCGGCTACATCCACCTCAAGGCCATCCCCGATGCCGACCCGCTGCTGATCGAAGAGGCCGGGCACCTGGCCGACCGCCTCAGCGTCAACATCGAACTGCCCACCGACGCCAGCCTCAAGCGCCTGGCGCCGGAAAAGCAAGGGCGCACCATTCGCCAGGCCATGGGCGTGATTCATCAGGGCCAGCAGGCCGTGGCCAACGAGCCCAGGGCGCCGCGCTTTACCCCGGCCGGGCAGAGCACCCAAGTCATCGTCGGCGCCGACAGCACCGACGACAGTACCTTGCTGCGCAATGCCGAGTCGCTGTACCAGGGCTACGGCCTCAAGCGCGTGTACTACTCCGCCTTCAGCCCGATCCCCGACAGCCCCGGCAGCGTGCCCCTCGCCGCACCACCGCTGCTGCGCGAACACCGCCTGTATCAGGCCGACTTTCTGCTGCGTGGCTATGGCTACAAGGCTGGCGAGCTGCTGGGCCACAGCGGCAACCTGGCACTGGACATCGACCCCAAGCTGGCCTGGGCGCTGGCCAACCGCGAAGTCTTCCCGCTGGACGTGAACCGCGCGGAACCTGCGCTATTGGCGCGTATCCCCGGCATCGGCCTGCGCAGCGTACAGCGCCTGGTCGCCCTGCGGCGGGAGCGGCGCATCCGTTATGACGACCTGATCCAGCTGCGCTGCGTGCTGGACAAGGCACGGCCGTTCATCGTCACCAGCGACTACCGCCCCGCCCAGGCCGAGCTGCGCAGCGGCTTGCTGCGCGCGCGCTTGAGTGAGCCGCCAGTGCCCGTGCAGATGGGGTTATGGGGGTGATCGCACTCGACTGCGACGACCTGTTCGCCACCTGGCGCGACCAGGCCCGGGTGTTGTTGAGCCATGGCATCGACCCGTCGGAAGTCACCTGGTCGCAAGGCCCGATGGCGGACCTGCTGGCCGTGCCGGCAGCGCCGCCTGAAGGGCCTGGCCCTTTCCGGGCCAAAGTCCCGGCCGCACTGCTGAGCCAGTTGGAGCAGGCCTCTCGCTACCGTGGCGAACAGCGCTGGAACCTGCTGTATGAGGTGCTGTGGCGCGTCGCCCATGGCGACCGCACGGCAATGCTGGCCGGTGACCGGCTGGGCAGTGAGCTGCAACGGCGCATCAAGCAGGTAACCCGCGAGGCACATCACTTGCACGCGTTTGTACGCTTCGTGCCGCTGCCTGATGAACTGGCTGAGCACTTGCAACTGGAGCTGGTGGCCTATCACGAGCCGGCACACGACATTCTGCACAGTGCCAGCGCGCATTTTGCCGACCGCCTGGGGCGTTTGCGCTGGTTGATTGCCACGCCACAGGATGGCATTCGCTTCGACGGCCAGTCGTTCGACTACCAGCGACAGTGCCCCGAGCCCTGGCGCCAGTGGGCCCGCAACGCCGAAGACCCCGGCGCCGAACTCTGGCGCACCTACTACCGCCACACCTTCAACCCGGCCCGCCTCAACCCGGACGCCTTGCGCCTGCACATGCCTGGGCGGTTCTGGCGGCATTTGCCGGAAGGCATGCTGATACCGCAACTTGAAGGCCTGGCGCGCCAAGGCAAACAGCGGGACGGCCAAGCCCTTGAGGTGGCCTCGCAAACCGGCAAGACCATCAGCAAACCTGCGCGCTCGGCGTAGCCGCGGAGCCCGTTGCGGCCCCGTCGGGCACAAGGCCGCTGCTACAGCGAAAACATCATGCTCAACTGAAGAGCCTGGCCAGGCAGGCCAGCTTCTTCTTGTACGAACGCCGCGCCTCCAGTGCCTGCTCCAGGCTCACCGGCAGGAACCGCGCCTGCTGGTTGGGCTGCATCTGCCCGATCAGGTCGAGGTCGGCACTGATCACCGTGCCGATCATGGCGTAGCCGCCCCCCGACACTGCATCGCGATGCAGGATGATCGGTTCCAACCCTGCCGGCACCTGGATCGATCCGATCGGGTAGCAGCTGTCGACGATATTGGACGGGTCCGACCCCGCACCGAACGGCTGCTCGCGCGGTTGGAAACTCAAGGCGCTGCCGCCTTTGTAGCGATAACCGATGCGGTCCGCTTCGGAGCCAACGGTCCAGGCGTCGGTGAAGAAACGTTGCGCTGCAGCTTCGGTCAGGCGGTGGAAGTACAGCCCAGGCACCACCCGCAACACCACCTCGCCCCCCAAGGCCTGACGCAGGGCCATGGGCAAGCTTGCACCGGCACGGGTCTTGCCGCTGGGCACGCCGACCGGCAGCAGGTCGCCCGCCATCAGTTTGCGCCCATGAAAGCCACCCAACGCGCCCAGCGCGTAGGTGGACCGGCTACCCAGTACCTCGGGCACATCGATGCCTCCGGCCACTGCCAGGTAGGCCCGGGCGCCCGCTGTTGGAAAGCCGAAACGCAACACTTGCCCGGCCCGCACGGCAAACGCCGTGTCCGGGCGCTGCTCGCGGCCATCGAGCAACGCTGGCATCTGCGCGCCGCACACAGCGACCAGTGCGTCCTGCCGGAACTCCAGCTCCGGCCCCACCAGCGCGCACTCCAGGCCCGCAGCGCCGGCCGGGTTGCCCACCAGGTGGTTGGCTGCGCTCAAGGCGTACTGGTCGAGTGCGCCGGACGGTGGAATGCCCAGGTGGTAGTAACCTTCGCGGCCCAGGTCCTGTACAGAAGTGGCCAAGCCCGGTTTGAGTACCTTGATCATGCCAGCACCTCCTGCAACGATTTGGGGTAGCCGACCGGGTCGGCGAGGAAGGCGTCCAGGGAAAACGTCACCGGGCGAATGCGCAGGTCGAAGCAGCCATCCTCCACCTCCGCCACCGCCCGGTCGTAGGTGCGGCGGTCGATAGGCTTGAACTGCACGATGTCACCCGGGCGGAAGAACACCATGTGCTCTTTCAGGTAATTCAAGGTCTGCTGCGGGTCGTAGATCGGTGCCGGGGTGACGCCGAACATCTGGTAGCCCCCGGCCCCACGCACCGAGTAGATGCAACCAAAGCAGCCGCCATGGCCCAGGGTGAGCTTGGGCGTGTCGGTACGGGGGCGCAGGTACTTGGGCACCTGCAGCTGCCGCTGGCGCTCGACCATCTGGAACATGAACGGCAGGCCGGCAACAAAGCCGACCATCGACACGAACCATGGCGCGCCACTGTGGGCGGCGATGAAGGCCTCGACATCGGCCAGGCCGTTGATGCGCGCGGCGTACTCCAGGTCAGTGCTGGTGGGGTCCTGGTGGCGATCCCGAAAGCGCATCAGGGTTTCATGGGTCCAGGGGTCGTTGTACAGCACCGGGATCTCGATGATCCGCGTCTGCAACGAACGCTCGGCCACCGCCTGCGCTTCGGCGCCGCGCACGGCTTCGAGCAGTGCCTCGGGGGCGATACGGTCCGGGTCGAAGCGGACCTGGAACGACGCGTTGGCCAGGCACACATCAAGCACGCCATCCAGGGCCATGCGCTCCACCGCACGGGTGACGGCCATACCCTTGAAAAAGGCCTCCAGCGACATGCTTTCGCTGACTTCGGCAAACAGGTGCTCGTCGGCGCCGAAGCTGTAACGGATCGGGGTTGTAGCAAGCGGTTCGGCCATGACAGTTCCTTTTCTTGGAATCTTTATAGAAAGGCAGGCGAAAACAAAATGCACGGGCTCCGGCGTGTCTGTTTGCCGGATGCCTGACGGGTTCAGCGCGGTGCACGCACCACGATGCCGGCCGCATCCAGTGCCTTGCGCGTGGCCTCGACCAGGTCCAGCGCGCCCGGGGTGTCACTGTGCAGGCAAATGGAATCGAATTCGATCGCCAGGTCCTGGCCTTCGACCGTGCGCACCACGCCTTGGCGGCAAGCACGCAGCACCCGCTCGGCGACGGCTTGGGGCTCGTAGCCACGCACATTGCGGGTAAACACGATCGACCCGCTCAGGTCGTACTCGCGGTCGGCATAGAACTCGCGAATCACCGGCTGCCCCATTTCCTGGGCAATGCGGCAGATCACCGAACCCGGCATGCAGTACAGCAGCAACTCGGGCTCGATCACCCGCAGGTTCTGCACCAGCAAGCGCGCCGCTTCTTCGTCACGCGCCAAGTGCATGTACAGCGCCCCATGCGGCTTGATGTGCTGCAGGCGCACGCCCTGGGCACGAGCGATTTCACGCAGCGCGCCCAATTGATAGAGCATGTCGTCCACCAGTTCCTGCGCCGAGGCATTGATGTGCCGGCGGCCAAAGCCGACCAGGTCGCGGAAACCCGGGTGTGCTCCCACCGCAACCCCAAGGGCCTTGGCGCGCTCGACGGTGCGGCGCATGGTGCCGGGGTCGCCGGCGTGGAAACCGGTGGCGATGTTGGCGCTGCTGATGTAGCCCATCAGTTCGTGATCGACGCCGTCGCCAATCGTCCACGGGCCAAAGCCCTCACCCATGTCCGAGTTGAAATCCACTGCTTGCATGACCGCGTCTCCTGGCACTTGTGACTGCATGCAAGCCACGTTAGATTCTCTACACCCCCTTGGGAAGATCTATAAACAGATGGGGTACCTTCTGAAAATCAGATACCCCGGGAGCCTACCTTGTCACTCACCTTGCGCCAGGTCCGCTACTTCGTAGCCACCGCTGAAATCGGCCAGATCTCCCAAGCGGCGATCCACCTGAACATCTCCCAGTCGGCAGTGACCACGGCCATCAAGGAGCTGGAAGCGATGCTCGGCGTGCTGTTGTTCCAGCGCTCGGCCCAAGGCATGAGCCTGACCGAAGCCGGCCGGCACTTCTTGAACCGGGCCTACGTCATCCTGCGCAGTGTCGACGATGCGTTGAACAGCCCGCTTCCGGACGTGCGCGCCAGTGGCCTGTTGCGCCTGGCGGCGAGTTACACGGTGATCGGCTACTTCCTGCCGCACCACTTGCAGCGCCTGGAGCACTGGCATCCGGACGTGACCCTGGAGCTGTACGAGCAGGAGCGCAGCGCCATCGAGCAAGGCCTGCTAGAGGGGCGTTTCGACATGGCGGTGGTGCTCACCGCCAACCTCACCCACCCCGACATCGTCTCGGAAACCCTGTTCAACTCCGAGCGCCGGCTGTGGCTGCCCGGGCATCACCCACTGTGCGAGCGCTCGGCCGTGAGCCTGGCCGATGTGGCCTGTGAGCCGTTCATTCTGTTGACCGTGGATGAGGCCGAGCAAAGTGCCATGCGCTACTGGGAGCAGGCCGGGCAACGGCCAAGCGTAAGGGTGCGGACCAGCTCGGTGGAGGCCGTGCGCAGCATGGTCGCCAATGGCAGCGGTGTGGCGATCCTGTCGGATCTGGTGCACCGACCCTGGTCGCTGGAAGGCAAGCGTATCGAGACGGTGAGCATCAGCGACCCGGTCACACCGATGAGCGTGGGGTTGGCCTGGCACCGGGAACGGGCATTCAGCCCGGCGATGCAGGCGGTGCGCAATTACTTCCATGATGCGTTTCTGGCGCCGCAGCAGTTGTCGGCCCGGCGCTGAGCCTGCCTTTGCAAGCCCGCGAAGAAACCAACACCCATCTCGGGCCGAACGTTCAGGCCGCAGCGCCGTCATAACCTGAGCCGGTGCCGACACGCAAAGAGGACGCGAAATGACCCAGCCCGACCCGTCGTACGTCAAATGGCTCGAAGACCGCGCCATGCTCAAGGCCTCCCAGGCGCGCGCCAGCCTGTACTCAGGCCAGTCGCGCCTGTGGCAACAACCGTACGCCGAGGCCCAGCCACGCCGCGCCACCGAAATCGCCTCGGTGTGGCTGACCGTCTACCCCGACGCCATCATCGCGCCCGAGGGCTGCTCGGTACTCGGTGCCCTGGCCCACGAAGCGTTGTGGAAGCGCCTGTCGGAGATCGGCGTACAGGGCCTGCACACGGGCCCGATCAAACTGTCCGGTGGCATCCGCGGCCGCGAACTCACCCCCAGTGTGGACGGCAACTTCGACCGCATCAGCTTCGACATCGACCCGCTGTACGGCAGCGAGCAGGAACTGATCCAGATGAGCCGCATGGCCGCTGCGCACAATGCCGTGACCATCGATGACCTGATCCCCTCGCACACCGGCAAGGGCGCCGACTTCCGCCTGGCCGAGATCGCCCATGGCCCCTACCCGGGGCTGTACCACATGGTCGAGATCCGCGAAGAAGACTGGACGCTGCTGCCCGAGGTGCCCGCCGGGCGCGATGCGGTCAATTTACTGCCAGCTCAGTGTGACGAGCTGAAGGCGCGCCATTACATCGTTGGCCAGCTGCAGCGGGTAATCTTCTTCGAGCCGGGCGTGAAGGAAACCGACTGGAGCGCCACGCCGCCGATCACAGGCGTCGACGGCAAGACCCGCCGCTGGGTGTACCTGCATTACTTCAAGGAAGGCCAGCCCTCGCTGAACTGGCTGGACCCTACCTTCGCCGCCCAACAAATGATCATTGGTGACGCACTGCACGCGCTGGACTGCCTGGGTGCACGCGGCCTGCGCCTGGACGCCAACGGCTTTCTCGGCGTGGAAACCCGCGCCAGCGGCACTGCCTGGTCGGAAAGCCACCCGCTGTCGCTCGTCGGCAACCAGCTGATCGGTGGCATGATCCGCAAGGCCGGCGGTTTCAGCTTCCAGGAGCTGAACCTGACCCTCGATGACATTGCGCAGATGTCCAGGGGCGGTGCCGACCTGTCCTACGATTTCATTACCCGGCCGGCCTACCAGCATGCACTGCTGACGGGCGACACCGAGTTCCTGCGCCTGATGCTCAAGGAGATGCACACCTTCGGCATTGATCCGGCCTCGCTGATCCATGCCCTGCAAAACCATGACGAGCTGACCGTGGAGCTGGTGCACTTCTGGACACTGCACGCGCACGACATGTACCTGTACAAGGGCCAGACCCTGCCTGGCAGCATCCTGCGCGAACATATCCGCGAAGAGATCTACGAACGGCTGTCGGGAGAACATGCGCCGTACAACCTGCGCTTCGTGACCAACGGCATTGCCTGCACCACCGCCAGCCTGATCGCCGCTGCACTGGGTATCCGCGACCTTGAACAGATTGGCGCAACGGATATCGAATTGATCAAGAAGGTGCACCTGCTGCTGGTCATGTACAACGCCATGCAGCCGGGGGTAGTCGCCTTGTCCGGTTGGGACCTGGTCGGTGCCCTGCCCTTGCCCGCCGAAGCGGTGGCCGAACGCATGCTCGACGGCGATACCCGCTGGATTCACCGAGGCGGCTATGACCTGGCCGGGCTTGACCCACAGGCGGCGGCTTCGGTGCGTGGCATGCCGCGTGCCCGGTCGCTTTACGGCAGCCTCGACAGCCAGCTGGACGAGGGTGATTCATTTGCCTGCCAGGTGAAGAAACTGCTGGCTGTGCGCCAGGCCTACGGCATCGCCACCAGCCGTCAGGTGCTGGTACCTGAGGTACGCAGCCCAGGGCTGCTGGTGATGGTGCATGAGTTGCCAGCCGGGCGTGGTATCCAGATCACTGCGCTGAACTTCGGCCAGGAGGCAATTGCCGAGGAACTGCTGTTGACCGGCTTCACACCTGGGCCGGTGGTCGACATGATCAACGAGACGGTCGAAGGCGATTTGACCGAGGACGGGCGCCTGATGGTAAACCTGGACCCCTACGAGGCGCTGTGCCTGCGGATCGTCAACAGCAGCGGGCATGTTTGAATCTGGCGAGGCCCTGCCCTCGGCAAACCGGTTTCGCCCGCAAGCACGCCGCCTGCCCCGCGCAGGCGCCAGACTCGCAAGCCGGCTTGCCAGCCAAGAAGCCGGTCTTGCATTTACGGCGCTACGGGCATAGCGTTCGGAAGTTTTCTTTTCCGTGCCCAGGAGCAACTCCATGTACACCGGCATCGTCCAGGCCGTCCGCCCTCTGCTTGATGTGACCACCTACCCGGGCCACAACCAATTCACCATCGACCTCACCCCGGAACTGCTCGACGAACTGAAAATCGGTGCCAGCGTCAGTGTCGAAGGTACCTGCCTGTCCGTGACCGAAATCGACGGCAGCCAGGTCAGGTTCGACGCCATGACCGCTACCCTCGAACGCACCAATCTGAGCAGCTTCAAACCTGGCCGGAGCGTGAACATCGAACGCTCAGCGAAGATGAACGCCGAAGTCGGCGGCCACCTGATGGCCGGCCACATCGCCACCACCGCCGAGATCGTCGAGCTGTCGATCAAGGAAACCGGCGCCTTCATCAAGTTCCGCATGCCGCCGCGATGGGGCAAGTACGTGTTCCCGCGCGGTTTCATCGGGGTCAATGGCTGCAGCCTGACGGTCGCTGACGTGGAGGATAACGTGATCACCATCAACCTGATCCCGGAAACCCTGCGTCAGACTACCTTCGCCAGCTACCACACAGGTGAACTGCTCAACATCGAGGTCGACCACCAGACCATGGTGCTGGTCGATGTGGTAGAGCGCACCATCAAAGGTACCCTGGCCCGCGAAAACCTGTTGCCCTGAGGCCTGCACATGCTCCCTAACGCCCTCCCCGCGCGCACAGCCAGGCGTTTGCGCCTGCAGGTAATGCGCGGTCGCGTCGGCCTTGGCCTGGTCGCCGCCCTGTCGGTGCTGGCCGGCATGACCGATGCCATCGGCTTGCTGGCACTGGGCGATTTCGTGTCGTTCATGAGTGGTAACACCACACGCCTGGCGGTGGCCATCAGTGAAGCTGACCTGGCCCTTGTGCTACGCCTCAGTGGCGCCGTACTGGGCTTCGTTGCGGGCAATGCGCTGGGTGTGCTCCTGGCTCGCGGATTGCGCCGTCGAGCCTGGCCGGTGCTGTTGGTGGTTGCCGCACTGCTGGCTTTCGCCGCAGCGTGGCCGTTGCCGGCCACCTTCCCTGCGCTGTTGGCGGCCACGCTGGCCATGGGCATGATCAATGCGGTCGTGGAACAGGTGAATGGCCTGCCCATTGGCCTGACTTACGTAACGGGCGCCCTGTCGCGTTTCGGCCGCGGCCTGGGGCGTTGGCTGCTGGGCGAGCGGCGCAATGGCTGGCGGGTCCAGTTGATACCTTGGGCCGGGATGTTGCTGGGCGCCGCGCTCGGCGCCTGGTTGCAACAACACCTGGGCCTGCAGGCGCTGGCCGGCAGTTGTGCGCTGGCCTGCGTGCTGGCATTGGTATCGCGGTTCATACCGCGTTCCTGGCAGCGTGGCTACATGCCGCGCTGATCATTCGATACGCGGGTGCTGCTGTGCCAGTTTTTCGCGCTTGGCTTCCAACTCGGCGATCTGCGCATCGATGTCCTCGATCTTCTGCTCGATGTTGTCGTGGTGCTCCTGCAGCAGTTCACGCGCCTCTTCGATGTCTGACGCCGCAGGGGCGGCGCCGCGCAGGGGCTTGTTGGCGGTTTCCTTCATGGTCAGGCCGGTGACCAGGCCGACAGCAGCGATCACCATCAGGTAATAGGCCGGCATGTACAGGTCGTTTGTGGTCTCCACCAGCCACGCAGCGAGGGTTGGAGTAAGGCCGGCGATCAGCACCGAGATATTGAAGGCGCTGGCCAGGGCGCTGTAACGGATGTGCGTGGGGAACATGGCCGGCAGCGTCGAGGCCATGACGCCGATGAAGAAGTTCAGCAACACGGCAATGATCAGCAGGCCGGCGAAAATAAGCCCAAGCACCCCACTGTTGATCAGCATGAATGCCGGAATGGCCAAGGCCAGCAGGCCGACACTGCCGACGATGATGAACGGCCGTCGGCCAAACTTGTCGCTGAGCAGACCGATGATCGGCTGCACGAACAGCATGCCGACCATGATCGCGATGATGATCAGCACGCCATGGTCTTCGCTGTAGTGCAGGTTGTGCGACAGGTAGCTGGGCATGTAGGTAAGCAGCATGTAGTAGGTGACGTTGGTGGCGATTACCACGCCGATGCAGGTCACCAGGCTGCGCCAGTGCTGGGTGGCCACCTCCTTGAACGACACCTTGGGCCCGGAGGCCAGGCCTTCACGATCGCCCTGTTCCAGCTTGTCGACGTGCTGCTGGAATGCAGGTGTTTCTTCCAGCGCATGGCGCAGGTAGAGGCCGATGATGCCCAGCGGCAGGGCCAGGAAGAACGGCAGGCGCCAACCCCATTCGAGGAATTGTTCTTCACCCAGCACCGTGGAAATGAGCACCACCACCCCTGCGCCCAATACAAAGCCGGCAATCGAACCGAAATCCAGCCAGCTGCCGAGAAAGCCGCGCTTGCGGTCAGGCGCGTACTCGGCAACGAAGATCGAGGCACCGGTGTATTCACCACCCACCGAAAAGCCCTGGGCCATCTTGGCCAGCAGCAACAGGATCGGCGCCCAGATACCAATGCTTGCATAGGACGGTATCAGGCCGATGGCGAAGGTGCTCAGGGACATGATCACGATGGTCGCGGCGAGGATTTTCTGCCGCCCGAACCTGTCGCCCAAGGCGCCGAAGAACAACCCGCCAAGGGGCCGGATCAGGAACGGCACCGAGAAGGTGGCCAAGGCCGCGATCATTTGCACGCTGGGGTCGGCGTTGGGGAAAAACACCTTGCCCAAGGCATAAGCGACGAAGCCATATACCCCAAAGTCGAACCACTCCATGGCGTTGCCCAGCGCGGCGGCCGTGATCGCCTTCTTCATCTTGGCGTCGTCGACGATGGTGATGTCCTTCAGGCCGATTGGCTGGACGCTTTTCTTGCGAGGTTTCATACCCGTATCCCTGTCGATGAATGCTCTAAGGGATCAGATACAACGGGACACTAAATAATTCAGCGCTTACTGTTTTTTTGTGTGTTTGCGGCACCCCCCAACGGCGCCCAAAGAAAAGCCGCTGCAATGGCAGCGGCTTTCATGCCCAAGGCCTGGCTTCAGATACCGTCGCGCGCCAGGTCCATGGCAAAGTAGGTCAGGATCAGGTCGGCACCGGCACGCTTGATTGCGCCAATGCTTTCGCGCACCACCCGGCCTTCGTCGATGGCACCGGCCAGGCCACCGAACTTGATCATCGCATACTCGCCACTCACCTGGTACGCCGCCAGTGGCAGGCGCGAAGCGGCGCGGATGTCGGCGATCACATCAAGGTAGGCACCGGCCGGCTTGACCATCAGCACGTCCGCGCCTTCCTGCTCGTCGAGCAGCGACTCGCGCACCGCTTCGCGGCGGTTCATCGGGTTCATCTGGTAGCTTTTGCGGTCACCCTTCAGTGCAGTGCCACCGGCCTCACGGAACGGGCCATACAACGACGAGGCGAACTTGGTCGAGTAGGCCATGATCGCGGTGTCGTGGAAACCGGCACCGTCCAGCGCGCTGCGGATAGCTTGCACCTGGCCGTCCATCGCCGCCGAGGGGGCAATGAAGTCGGTACCGGCAGCAGCGGCGATGACGGCCTGCTTGCCCAGGTTGGCCAGGGTGGCGTCGTTGTCCACGCCATGGTCATGCAGCACGCCGCAGTGGCCGTGGCTGGTGTACTCGCAGAAGCAGGTGTCGGACATCACCACCATTTCCGGCACGGTGTCCTTGCAGATACGCGACATGCGCGCAACCAGGCCGTTTTCGTTCCAGGTGTCGCTGCCATCGGCATCCAGGTGGTGCGATACGCCAAAGGTCATCACCGACTTGATACCGGCGCGGGCATAGCGCTCGATTTCCTGGGCCAACAGTTTCTCGGGGATACGATTGACACCGGGCATGCTGGTGATCGGCACGAAATCATCGATGCCCTCTTCGACGAAGATCGGCAGGATCAGGTCTTCAAGGCGGAACTCGGTTTCCTGGAAGATCGTGCGCAGGGACTCGTTCTGGCGCAGGCGGCGGGGACGAACGGACGGGAATTGGTTGGACATGACAGCTCCAGGGAATTTGAACGGCGTATACCTTATGCCTGTCGCGCGCCAGTGAAAAGGCTAAATGACGAGATTGTGTCTTGCGTCAATGGCAACGGCCGGGGTTTGCCTGTGTTGGCCTCTTCGCGGGCAAAACCGCGCCCACAAATCCCGTAGGTGCGGGTTTACCCGAGAGGAGGCCGGTACAGGAATAAATTACTGCAGCCAGGGCGGCGTCACTTCCTCTGCCTTGGCCGGCCCATGCTCAGCCTCGGCGCGTGCTGCACGGCGGCGAGCGTCGTCCATCCGGGCGGCGTCGATCTCGCGCATCACCCCGGTTACGTCAGCTTCATGTTCGTCATCCTCGAACACCCCGGTCAACGGGCTGTCGGGCAGCAACTCGCCGGCCTCGTACAACGCCCACATCTCCTGCGCATAGCGGGTGCTTTTCAGCTCCGGGGCAAAGCGCCCGAAATAATGGGCCATGTTGTCCACATCGCGCTGCAGCATGCTGAAGGCATGGTTGTTGGCGGCTGCATCCACTGCCTGCGGCAGGTCGATGATCACCGGCCCGTCCGGGCCGAGCAGCACGTTGAACTCGGACAGGTCGCCATGCACCATTCCGGCGCACAGCATCAGCACGATCTGGCGAATGACGAAGGCGTGGAACGCGCGGGCATCCTCCGCTTCGAGGTGAACGTCGTTCAGGCGCGGGGCCGCATCACCATCGGCATCGGTGACCAGCTCCATCAGGAGCACGCCGTCCTGGAAGTCGTAAGGCTTGGGCACCCTCACACCTGCGGCGGCCAAACGGAACAGCGCTGCCACTTCGGCGTTCTGCCAGGCATCTTCGGCTTCTTTGCGGCCGTACTTGCTGCCCTTGGCCATGGCCCGGGCCTGACGGCTGTTGCGTACCTTGCGGCCCTCCTGGTATTCGGCGGCCTGGCGGAAACTGCGCTTGTTGGCTTCTTTATAGACCTTGGCGCAACGTACCTCGCTGCCACAGCGCACCACGTACACAGCGGCTTCCTTGCCACTCATCAACGGCCGTAGTACTTCGTCGACAAGGCCGTCTTCGATCAACGGTTCGATTCTTTTAGGTGTCTTCATCAGGCTGCGTTCAGGGTCCTGGCTTTGTTGGCGGACATCCTCTCACAGCCTGATGCGACTTGCTCGTCTGTCTTCAGACCGGACGAATCAGGCGCCCTGCCCTACGCCAGCCACCGCCCCGCCGCGTGCCCGGCGCCGGGTCACCAGCACCCCCGAGCACACCACCAACACCGCCAGCACCATCGTCGAGACCACTTCCAGGCGATGATCCGGACGGAACAGCATCAATACCAGTACGCCGCTGATGAACAGGATCACGCCCCAGGTCAGCCACGGGAACAGCCACATGCGGTAACCCAGTGTCTTGCCCTGTGCCGTGAGGCGCTGGCGCAGGCGCAGCTGGGAAATGGCGATGACCAGATACACCAGCAAGGCAATGGCACCGGAGCTGGCCATGAGGAAGCCAAACACCTGAGCCGGCACCAGGTAGTTGGCGATCACCGCCAGGAAGGCAGCCCCCGTCGACAACAAGACTGCCACCACGGGTGTACCACTGCGGCTGGTTATCTGGGCACAGGCCGGGGCATCACCACGGCGGCTAAGCGAATAGACCATGCGCGAGGCGGTGTACAGCGAAGAGTTGAGGCAGCTGGTCACCGACGTCAGCACCACGAAGTCGATGATGGCCTTGGCATTTGGCACGCCGAGGGTGTCCAGCACCGTGACATAAGAGCCTTCGGTCGCCAGGCGTGGATCGGTCCACGGTACCAATGCGATGACGATGAAGATCGACAGGATGTAGAACAGCGTTATCCGCCAGATCACCGAATTGGTGGCCTTGGAAATATGCTTGCCCGCCTCGTCGGATTCAGCCGCAGCGATGGTCACCACCTCGGCCCCGAGGAACGAGAACATGGTAATCAGCATTGCGCTCAGCACCGCACCAAAGCCGTTGGGCATGAAGCCTCCCGTATCCCAAAGGCGCGAGACGCCGCTGACGCCAGACCCCGGCAACAGGCCGAAAATGGCGCAAACACCCAGGGCGATGAAGCTGACGATGGCCACCACCTTGACCAGTGCCAACCAGAACTCGAACTCACCGTAATTCTTCACGCTGAACAGGTTGGTGGCCGTCAGCAGCAACGTGATCACCAACGACAACACCCAGATCTCCATCTGCGGGACCCAGGAGTTGATGATGGTAGCGGCGATATTGGCCTCGATCGGAATGATCAGCACCCAGAACCACCAGTACAGCCAACCGATGGTGTAACCGGCCCATTTGCCGATGGCGAGGTCAGCGTAGGTTGAGAACGAGCCGGTGTCCGGTGAGGCAACCGCCATTTCGGCCAGCATGCGCATCACCAGCACCACCAGGCCGCCCGCCAGGATATAGGCCAGGATGGTGGCAGGCCCCGCTTCGGCGATGGCGCGGCCAGAGCCGACAAACAGCCCGGCGCCGATCACGCCGGCAATGGACAGCATGGTGACATGCCGTGATTTCAATCCATGACTCAAATTGTTCTTGTGGGTTTGCATGGCGCTACCTTGTTGTTTTTGTCATGCCCACGCGGGGGCCGCCGGCTGCACGTCACCGACGCAGGCGCGAAAAAGCCCGCCCTGCCCTGAATGGTGAGCAGGGCAGTACGGGTTGAGTAAAACGAAACCGCAGGAGGTGTTACCGGGGTGTCAGCTGGCAGCCCTCTGGTTGGCCGACAGGTCGGCCTTGGGGAAGCTGCCGCCCTGCAGGCCGACCTGCTCGCACACCTTCTCGACGATGTAGGCGCCGATCGGGATGGCCGAGGTAGCCGCTGGCGACGGTGCGTTGCACACGTTGACACTGCGTGCGGTGTTGACGAACAGGAAATCGTCGATCAGCTTGCCGTCGCGCGACACCGCCTGGGCACGCACGCCGGCCGGGTAAGGCGTGAGGTCGGCTTTGGTAATGCTCGGGCAGTACTTCTGCACCTGCTTGAGGTACCCGCCCTTGAACAGCGAGTTCTTCATCTCGATCAGGCCCGGGCGGAAGTTCTTCGCCAGCACCTTGAGGATGCCGGGCGTGGTCAGGGTCTGGAACAGGTCGCTGGGGCTGACATCGGTCTTGCGGTAGCCCTCGCGCTTCATCGCCAGCACGGCGTTGGGGCCTACGGTGACGGTTCCGTCGATCATGCGGGTCAGGTGCACCCCCAGGAAGGGCATCGACGGGTCGGGAATCGGGTAGATCAGGTGGTTGACGATCTGATTGTGCTGCTTGGGCAGCAGGTAGTATTCGCCACGGAACGGGCAGATCACGAATTCGGTACGCAGACCGAGCATGCTCACCACGCGGTCGGCCATCAGCCCCGAGCAGGTCACCAGGAAACGGCTGCGCAATTCAGCGCGCTGGGTGCGCACGATCACTTCATTTGCCTGTTCCTGCAGGCCAACCACTTCTGCGCCATAGCGGATTTCGCCGCCGGCACGCTGGAACTCTGCGCCCATCGCAGCGGTGACCTGGGCGTAGTTGACGATGCCGCTGGACGGCACGAAGATGCCCCCCATACCGACGATGTTGGGCTCACGCTCGCGCAACTCGTCAGCCGACAGCCAGTAGCGTTCCAGGCCATTGGCCGCCGTGCGCTCCCACAGCGCCTTCATGCGCTGCATTTCCAGATCGTTGGTGGCGACCAGCAGCTTGCCGCATTCATCGAAATGAATGCCGTGCCGGGTGCAGAAGGCTTTGGTCGCCTTGTTGCCTTCCAGGCAGAAGCGCGCCTTGAGGCTGCCGGGGGTGTAATACACGCCGGCGTGGATCACGCCACTGTTATGGCCGGTCTGATGGCGGGCCGGGCCGGACTCTTTCTCCAGCAGGAGAATCTTCGCGTCCGGGTAGACCTTGATCAGGTGCATGGCCGTGGACATGCCCACAATCCCGCCGCCAATAATGATGAAATCGTACACAGCCTTACCTCACACGCAGGCATTGCCTGGCAGGCTCACCAAGGCCCGCACGGGGCCTGGTGGCATTGTTTTGTGCAAAAACGCGTGGGCGAGCGCCCGCCCCGCGCCCTGTCATTATTGCCCGCGCTGGTACAGCGGCTTGGGGAAGGCGACGTAACCACGCTGGCGCATCAGTTCGCGGCGCAGGCCCTCGTGCGGGGTGAAGCGATCGCGGCCATGCAGCCAGAACAGGTTGTTGATCAGCAGGAAACTGCCTACGCCTACCGGTACCGAGACCTTCTTGCCGCTGCCTTCCAGCGACTCGGACAAGGCGTTCAGCCAGATACCTTCCTCGTAGTTTTCCGGCTGCACGAACTGGTCAATGTAGCGCATGGTTGGCCGGCCTTCGGTATCGGTGTCGAATACCGAATGGAACACATCTTCGGCAACCTTTTTGCTCGGCGGTGCGGTCCAGCGCATTTCGCGACGTGCCATCGGGTGACGGAAGAACGCCTCGCACTGCTCCCAGTCGTCCAGGTGCAGCAGCAGCGAGTTGCCGCCTTCCATGTTCTTTTCGTCGATCTTCAGCATCAGCACATAGTCGGTGATCTGGTTCACGAACGTACCGTCGTTGTGCAGCTCCATCACACGGTGCGGCTGGCGCAGGTAGCTGTCGGAGTTGTCGCTGTTGACCACCACAAAGCGCGCATAGAACTGGCCACTCATGGCGTCATAGTTGGAACGGCCGATCAGGTGTGCACAGGCGGTGGTGAACTTGACCATGTCTTCGGCCTGGCTCACGTCGTCCAGGCCGATCGGGGTAATCAGCATGCCACCTGTGGCGCGGTCGAGGATGGTGTTGAGCAGCACCGGGCGCAGCGTGCCCTGGCATAGCTCGTCAAGGATTTCGCCTACGCGAAAACGCAGGAACGACTTGTACTCCAATGCCTGCACCGGCCATTGGGCAACGGCCTGCACGAACGCTTCGACGGTTTCCCGGGCAAAGGTCAGTTCAAGCAGGCGCGGCGACTGTTTCGAGGGGGCGATGGTGTAGCCCTGCGGTTCGAGCGGCAGTGGCATGACAAGTTCGTCGATCTGCGTAAAGGCGTTCATGGCAGTGTCCTGGCTAAAAAAGTAGGTGGCGCCGTCCGGTCATGACCTGGATCAGTGCGGGCAAGGTAAAAATATCGCCACTAACTAAAAATGTCTACATTTTTATGTTTCGACGACACTAACAGCGTTTGTCCATTGTTTTTCGTCGGCAGAGGGTTTCGGTATGATCGGCAAAACGTTTTGAGGAACAGGATCTTGGAAGCGCTCGCCCCCCGACAAAACTCAGCATTCAGCGGGTATGAGAGGCTCAAGAAGGACATCATCCGCGGGGTGTTCAAGCCCGGTGAAAAGCTATTGATGAGCGCCCTCAAGGAACGCTACGACCTGGGTGTGGGCCCGCTGCGC
Source organism: Pseudomonas sp. KCJK9058 (assembly GCF_046230975.1). Classification (NCBI taxonomy): domain Bacteria; kingdom Pseudomonadati; phylum Pseudomonadota; class Gammaproteobacteria; order Pseudomonadales; family Pseudomonadaceae; genus Pseudomonas; species Pseudomonas sp. KCJK9058. The sequence continues at coordinate 61,881 of NZ_JBJJLR010000002.1, read as the reverse complement.
GAAGCACTGTCGCAACTGGTGGCCGAGCACCTGGTCAACGCGATCAGCCAGAAAGGCTACCGGGTAGCGCCCATGTCGCTGGATGAGATGAACGACATCTACGACGCCCGCGCCAACCTGGAAGCGATGATCATTGCCCTGGCCATCGAGCGCGGTGACGATGCCTGGGAGGCGTCGGTGCTGGCCCACTCGCATACCTTGGCCAAGGTGGTGGAAGTGAAAACCCGCGAGCAGCGGCTGGATGTGTGGGACGAGCGGCACAAGGCGTTCCATACTGCCATTGCCTCGGGCTGCGGCTCCAAGCACCTGCTGCAGGCACGCACCTACCTGTTCGACCAGGCCGAGCGCTACCGCCACCTGTGGCTGACGCAGACGGTGTTTTCCGAACAGGCGCTGGCGCTCAAGCGCCAGGAGCATGCGGCACTGGTCGAGGTGATCCTCGCCCGGGATGCCAAAACTGCCAGCGCCATGATGCGCTCGCACCTGATGACACCGGTACCGATCATTGCGCAGATCATGCATGCCGAAGGCATCGGTGCCCGCTAGATGAATTTTTCTTAAATCGCCGGTTGTCTATTCTTTGGCACAATCAGATCTCCATTAGATGCCCAGGAACCAGCATGCCTCGCGTACTGACCATCGAAGACGACGCCGTCACCGGCCAGGAAATCGTCGCCGAACTTACCAGCCACGGCCTGGAAGTGGATTGGGCCGACAATGGCCGTGAAGGCCTGGCCAAAGCCATTGCGGGCGGCTACGACCTGATCACCCTGGACCGCATGCTGCCCGAGGTGGACGGCCTGACCATCGTCACCACCCTGCGCAACCTCAAGATCGCTACGCCGATCCTGATGATCAGCGCCCTCTCCGACGTCGATGAGCGGGTGCGCGGCCTGCGTGCAGGCGGGGACGACTACCTGACCAAGCCGTTCGCCTCCGACGAAATGGCTGCGCGAGTCGAGGTACTGCTGCGCCGTAACAGCGTCCCCATGACCCAGACCCGCTTGCAGGTTGCCGATCTGCAGCTGGACCTGATCAGCCACGAAGCGCGCCGCGGTGACAATACCCTCAACCTGTTGCCCACCGAATACAAGCTGCTGGAGTACCTGATGCGCCACAGCGGCCAGGTGATCACGCGGATGATGATTTTCGAGGAGGTCTGGGGCTATCACTTCGACCCGGGCACCAACCTGATCGACGTGCACATTGGCCGCCTGCGCAAAAAGATCGACTCACCCGGCCAGTCGCCGCTGATCCGTACGGTACGGGGCTCCGGCTATGCCATTGCTGAACCCGTCTAAAGGCTGGAGCTCTTCAACCAGCCGCCTGCTGGCGCTGTACAGCTTTCTGTTCGTGGCCTGGAGCAGCATCCTCATGGGGGTGCTGTACTTCGAGGTATCCAGCTACCTGAACAAACTCACCCGTCACTCCATGCTGCAACGCCAGCACCTGTTCGCCCACATGAGCGGCAAGCAACTGGACGACGCCCTGATTGCCAGCCAGGCCTTCGAGGAGCGCAGCTTTGACGCCTACGGCCTGTTCGACAGCCAGCTCAACCCGATGGGCGGCACCGTGCGGGCCTTGCCCCCAGAGCTCAGACTGGACGGCAAGATCCATGAATTGGAACGCTGCCTGGATGCCGACGACCCACGCATGCCCCGCGACAGCTGCGACGCGGTGGCAATCAAGGTACAGGATGGCCGGTGGCTGGTGCTGGTGCGTGACAATGGCTCGTTGTTCGTGGTTACCCGGATCATCCTGCACGCCCTGCTCTGGGGCATCTCGCTGACCCTGATCCCGGGTTTTGCCGGTTGGTACCTGCTACGGCGCAGGCCGCTCAAGCGTATACGGGCGATCCAGGCCCAGGCCGAACTGATCGTCGCCGGCGACCTGACCCACCGCCTGCCACTGTCGGCCCGCCGCGACGAACTGGACATGCTTGCGGCGATCGTCAATGCCATGCTCGACCGTATCGAACGGCTGATGCATGAGGTCAAGGGTGTATGCGACAACATTGCCCATGACCTGCGCACACCGCTGACCCGTCTGCGCGCCCAGCTGTACCGTATTCGCCAGCAAAGCGACGTGGATTCTGCGCAAGCCGAAGCGCTGGACCAGGCCATCGGCGAAACCGACACCTTGATGGCGCGCTTTCGCGGGTTGTTACGCATCAGCGAGCTGGAAGACCGCCAGCGCCGCGCCGGCTTCGTCCAGCTTGACCCGCATGAACTGCTGGTAGAACTGCACGATTTTTACCTGCCATTGGCCGAAGATGGCGGCATTCATCTGCAATTGCACCAACCTGCGCAGCTACCGGCACTGCACGGCGATCGCGAGCTGCTGTTCGAGGCGTTGGCGAATCTGGTGGGCAACGCGATCAAGTTTACGCCCGAGGGTGGTCGGGTGCGCATAAGCGCCATGCTGGATGACAACGGCGTGCACATGGCGATCGAGGATAGCGGGCCAGGTATTCCCGAAGAAGAGCGGACGGCCGTACTGAAACGGTTCTATCGCAGCGATGAAGGCCACCGCCATGCCGGCTTCGGGCTGGGGTTGTCGATCGTGGCGGCAATCGTCGACCTGCATGGGTTCGGGCTGGAGATTGGCGAAAGCGAATTGGGTGGGGCTAGGCTGGTATTGCACTGCCCGCTTGCGGGGCTAGGCAAATAAAAGCTGGGGCCGCTTTGCGGCCCTTCGCGGGCACGCCCGCTCCCACAGGATTGGCGCGACATTTCAAGTGTGCGCTATCCCTGTGGGCCAGGCTGGTATTGCACTGCCCGCTTGCGGGTCTAGGCAAATAAAAGCTGGGACCGCTTTGCGGCCCTTCGCGGGCACGCCCGCTCCCACAGGATTGGCGCGACATTTCAAGTGTGCGCTATCCCTGTGGGCCAGGCTGGTATTGCACTGCCCGCTTGCGGGTCTAGGTAAACAAAAGCTGGGGCCGCTTTGCGGCCCTTCGCGGGCACGCCCGCTCCCACAGGATTGGCGCGACATTTCAAGTGTGCGCTATCCCTGTGGGCCAGGCTGGTATTGCACTGCCCGCTTGCGGGTCTAGGTAAACAAAAGCTGGGGCCGCTTTGCGGCCCTTCGCGGGCACGCCCGCTCCCACAGGTTGGCGCGACATTTCAAGTGTGCGCTATCCCTGTGGGAGCGGGCGTGCCCGCGAAGGGCTGCAGCGCAGCCCCAGTTGCTTTAGTCAGCCAGGCGCCAGGTCGTCGTGCCCTTGCTGTCTTCCAGCACTACACCCATGGCGGTTAGCTGATCGCGAATGCGGTCGGACTCAGCCCAGTTCTTGTCCGCACGCGCCTGCAGGCGCGCCTGGATCAAGCCCTCGACTTCAGCCGCATCGACCTTGCCTTCGGCACCGGCACGCAGGAAGTCATCGGCCTCCAGCTGCAGCACACCCAGCACATCCCCCAGCTCGCGCAGTCGACCGGCCAGGCCAGCAGCAGCCTCCACGTCGCTGTCGCGCAGGCGGTTGATCTCGCGCACCAGGTCGAACAGAACGGCACAGGCTTCGGGGGTGCCGAAGTCGTCGTTCATCGCCACGCTGAAGCGCTCGACAAACGCTTCGCCACCCTTGGCCGCCACCCGTGGCAGGCCGCGCAGGGCGTGGTAGAAGCGCTCCAGCGCGCCCTTGGCGTCACGCAGGCTGTCTTCCGAGTAGTTGATCGCGCTGCGGTAGTGGCTGGCCACCAGCAGGTAGCGCACCACCTCCGGGTGGTACTTCTCGAGCACGTCGCGGATGGTGAAGAAGTTGTTCAACGACTTGGACATCTTCTCGCCGTTGATACGGATCATGCCGCAATGCATCCAGGCGTTGGCGTACTGCTTGCCGGTGGCCGCCTCGCTCTGGGCAATCTCGTTCTCGTGGTGCGGGAACTCAAGGTCGCTGCCGCCGCCGTGAATGTCGAAGCTCTCGCCCAGGCAGCAGGTGGACATGACCGAGCACTCGATGTGCCAGCCCGGGCGACCCGGGCCCCATGGCGATTCCCAGCTTGGCTCGCCCGGCTTGACGCCCTTCCACAGGACGAAGTCGAGCGGGTCCTGCTTGGCTTCGTCGACCTCGATGCGTGCACCGATACGCAGGTCTTCGATCTTCTTGCGCGACAGCTTGCCGTAGCCGACGAACTTGCCGACCCGGTAGTACACATCGCCATTGCCTGGCGCGTAAGCGTACCCTTTGTCAATCAGGGTCTGGATCATCGCGTGCATGCCAGCGATATGGTCGGTGGCACGCGGCTCCTGGTCCGGCGGCAGAATGTTCAGGCGGCGCTCGTCTTCGTGCATCGCGTCGATCATGCGGGCGGTCAGGGCGTCGAAACTTTCGCCGTTCTCGTTCGCCCGGTTGATGATCTTGTCATCGATGTCGGTGATGTTGCGCACGTAGGTCAGCTCATAGCCACTCTTGCGCAGCCAACGGGTGACCAGGTCGAACGCCACCATGCTGCGGCCATGGCCCAGGTGGCAGTAGTCGTACACGGTCATGCCGCACACGTACATGCGCACCTTGTTGCCATCCAGCGGCTTGAAGACTTCCTTGGTTTTGCTCAGGGTGTTGTAGATGGTAAGCACGGCGGTTCCTCAGCTGCCCCAGGAGTCACGCAGGGTGACAGTGCGGTTGAACACCGGGCGGCCCGGCTGGCTGTCTTTCAGGTCGGCGCAGAAGTAGCCTTCGCGCTCGAACTGGAAGCGGTCCTCGGGCTGCGCCTGGGCCAGCGACGGCTCGGCACGGCACCCGCTGAGTACTTGCAGCGAAGCCGGGTTGATGTTGTCCAGGAAGCTGCCGCCCTCCTCGGTCTTTTCCGGGTTCGGCGAGCGGAACAGGCGGTCGTACAGACGCACTTCGCACTCGACGCTGCCCTCGGCCGGCACCCAGTGGATCACGCCCTTGACCTTGCGGCCTTCAGGGTTTTTGCCCAGGGTGTCGGGGTCGTACGAGCAATGCAGTTCGACGATATTGCCGTCGGCGTCCTTGATGGCTTCGTCAGCACGAATCACGTAGCTGCCGCGCAGACGCACTTCACCGGCCGGTTCCAGGCGCTTGTAGCCCTTCGGCGGTTCTTCCATGAAGTCGTCGCGGTCGATGTACAGCTCGCGGGAGAACGGCAGCACACGCACGCCCATGTCTTCCTTCGGGTGACGTGGCAGCTCAAGCTGCTCGACCTGGCCTTCAGGGTAGTTGGTGATGACCACTTTCAGCGGGCGCAGCACACACATCGCGCGTGGCGCGGTGCGGTCCAGGTCGTCACGGATGCTGAACTCGAGCATCGACATGTCGACCACACCGTCGGAACGGTTGGTGCCGATCATTTCGCAGAAGTTGCGGATCGAAGCCGGCGTGTAGCCACGGCGACGGAAGCCGGACAGGGTCGACATGCGTGGGTCGTCCCAGGCATCGACGTGCTTCTCGTCCACAAGCTGCTTGAGCTTGCGCTTGGAGGTAATGGTGTAGTTCAGGTTCAGGCGGCTGAACTCGTACTGGCGCGGGTGTGCCGGCACCGGCAGGTTGTCGAGGAACCAGTCGTACAGCGGACGATGCCCTTCGAACTCCAGGGTGCAGATCGAGTGGGTAATGCCCTCGATGGCGTCCGACTGGCCGTGGGTGAAGTCGTAGTTGGGGTAGATGCACCACTTGTCGCCGGTCTGGTGGTGGTGGGCATGGCGAATGCGGTACAGGATAGGGTCGCGCAGGTTCATGTTTGGCGAGGCCATGTCGATCTTGGCCCGCAGCACACGCTCGCCGTCCTGGAATTCGCCAGCCTTCATGCGGGCGAACAGGTCGAGGTTTTCTTCCACGCTGCGCTCGCGGAACGGGCTGTTCTTGCCCGGCTCCTTGAGGTTGCCGCGGTATTCCTTGGCTTGCTCAGGGGTGAGGTCGCAGACGTAGGCCTTGCCGCGCTTGATCAGCTCGACCGCCCAGTCGTGCAACTGGTCGAAATAGTCGGAGGCATAGCGCACGTCGCCGGCCCAGTCGAAGCCCAGCCACTTCACATCGCTCTGGATGGCGTCGATGTACTCCTGGTCTTCCTTGGCCGGGTTGGTATCGTCGAAGCGCAGGTGGCAGACGCCGCCGAATTCCTTGGCCAGGCCGAAGTTGACGCAGATCGACTTGGCGTGGCCAATGTGCAGATAACCATTGGGCTCCGGCGGGAAACGGGTGACGATACTGCTGTGCTTGCCCGAGTCCAGGTCGGCCTGGATGATCGGCCGCAGGAAGTTCGCAGGGACAGCGGGGGCGCCTTTGGCAGCGGCGTTGGGCGCGTTGTCGGCAGTGGGCTTGCTCATAGGATCCTTGAATGCGTGTGTCCAGCCTGGGTAGGCCGATTGAATCAAAGGGCCTATCATAGCCGAAGCAGTCAAGCTGCTGACAGCCGCGCCCGGACAAACTGATGTGATTTATCACGGCTTTTTGCCGCAGCCTGGCAAAATGGCCAGTGCGCGCCATGTGTCGTGATCGCCTGAACATACGTCAGGTGATAACCGGCGCCCTGCGCACCCTAATTTCTGATTGCCTTGAAAGAGCGAGTTTCAGCATGTCCAAAGTCAAACTGACCACCAACCACGGCGACATCGTCCTGCAACTGGACGCCGAGAAAGCGCCACTGACTACCGAAAACTTCGTTCAGTACGTCAAGGACGGCCACTACAATGGCACCGTATTCCACCGTGTGATCAAAGGCTTCATGATCCAGGGCGGCGGCTTCGAGGCCGGCATGAGCCAGAAGAAAACCCGCGCCAGCATCCAGAACGAAGCCGACAACGGCCTGAAGAACAAGAAGTACAGCATTGCCATGGCCCGTACCATGGAGCCGCACTCCGCCTCGGCGCAGTTCTTCATCAACGCCTCCGACAACGACTTCCTCAACCACAGCGGCAAGAACGTGCAAGGCTGGGGTTATGCCGTATTCGGCGAAGTGATCGAAGGCCGTGAAGTGGTCGACGCCATCGAAAAAGTAGCCACCGGTTCCAAAGCTGGCCACCAGGACGTACCGAAGGACGACGTGATCATCGAGAAAGCCGAGATCATTGAGTGATTCTGCTGATCTCTGATCTGCACCTGCAAGAAGAACGCCCGGATATTTCCCGGGCGTTTCTTGATCTGCTCGATGGCCGCGCCCGCCACGCCAAGGCCCTGTACATCCTTGGTGACTTCTTCGAAGCGTGGATTGGCGACGATGCCATGACGCCCTTCCAGCAGTCGATCTGCCAGGCCATGCGCCGGCTGAGCGACAGTGGCACGGCCATCTACCTGATGCATGGCAACCGTGACTTCCTGATTGGCCAGGCCTTCTGCGATGCCGCTGGTTGCACCTTGTTGCACGACCCCAGCGTGATCGAGCTGGGCGGTGAACAGGTGCTGCTGATGCATGGCGACACCCTGTGCACCCGCGACCTGGGCTACATGAAGATGCGCCGCCTGCTGCGCAATCCGCTGAGCTTGTGGATCCTGCGCCACCTGCCGCTGTCGGCCCGCTACAAGCTGGCACGCAAGCTGCGCAGCGAAAGCCGCACGCAAGTGCGGATGAAGTCCACCGAAATCGTCGACGTCACGCCAGAGGAAGTCCCCAAGGTAATGGCGGCGCATGGCGTGCGCACCTTGGTGCATGGCCATACCCATCGGCCAGCGATTCACAAGCTGGTGGTCGATGGCCAGCCGGCACGGCGTATCGTACTGGGCGACTGGGACCGCCGCGGTTGGGCCTTGCAGGTTGACGAGCAGGGCTTTCAGCTGGCGCCGTTCGAGTTTTCCTGACCCGGCGGGTCGCCTTCTTCGCGGGTAAACCCGCTCCCACAGGCTCCGCATCAACGCTGCAAGCGGAGCGATTCCTGTGAGAGCGGGTTTACCCGCGAATGGGCCGGCGCAGGCTGACGCTTCAGGGCTGGCTGACTACCACCCCCTTGTCCCGCTCACTGATCACCACTTCCCGATACGCCGGGTCTGCCTTGATCTGCGCCTCGGTAAACGGGATCAGCGCCAGCTGCTTGGCCGCAAAGGCCTTGGTCTGGTCACTGGCATGCGCCGAAGCCTTCTCACTCGACTGGGAAAACGCAAGCAGGCCACGGGCTTCTGGCCCCTTGTCGGTAAAGCTGACCAGTTGCAGGTAGCTGGTGCCACTCACCACCAGCCGCTTGCCCTGCCCGTGCGGCACGCTGTAGATCGCGTTGTACACCCCTAGCGCCTGCGGGCCGCCTGGTACCGGTGTACCATCAAGGGCCTGTTGCACCTGCCCCCAGCGCGCTTCCCCGGCCACGCCACTTTCACTGACCTGCTTGAGCGACGCCAGTGCGGCCTGATGTACCAACCTGCTCACCGCCGCCTGCTCGACAGCCAGGCCGCGCGGGGTGTGCTGCGGGTCGGCCGGGTTGAATGCCACTCGCCAACTTTCCGGGTGCTCGGCCAGCGCATTGAACAGGTTCTGGAAGTGCACCAGGCCCATACCACTGTCGAGGTCGGCCTTGCCGTTCCAGGCGGTCAGGCTGCTGCACACGGCCTGCACATCTGCGCTGGCACCCTTGCACCATTGCAGCAGGTCTGGCAACACCAGGCTGGCCAGGTACACCTCGTCATCGGTGACCATGCGCTGCAGTTCATCTACACCTAACCGGGCTTTGCCCTGCAGGCGCTGCAAGGCAAAGCGGCCACGCATGCCCAGCGGCTGATCATTGCGGCTGATCAGTGGAGAGTAGCCGGTCAGCGGCTGCGCCGGGTTGGCCATCCAGGCCGGGTCGTTGGAGTTCTGAACGAAGTCTTCACGCTCCAGGCTTGGCAGCACCCGCGCCGGGAAGATGCCCGGTTGCGCCGCCTGCGCGTCAACCTTCCACTGGCATGCGCTCCGCGAGCCATCCAGCACCACCAGGCGCCCTTGTGCCTGCGGGCTGCTGCAGGTATCCAACAGTTGCTGGTCAACATAGGGCACTACCGACTGGTTCAGGTACAAGGCCCGCCCTCCCTCGTCCACGGCCAGCGTGTTGACCCAAGGGATACCTTGCAACTGCTCGACCGATCCCTTCAATGCCGCCAGGCTGTCGGCTCGGTTGATCTGGTACCACTGCTGCAACACCCGCGAGTTCTCAAGGTTGGCGTCTCGCACGCTGTAGGCCGCCTGCGCATCCCAGTCCAGGCGGCCTGGCCATTGCACCACCGGGCCGAACTGCGAACTGTAGACCGGCCGCTCAATCTGGCTCAGGCTGCCATCCGTGCCCTTGACCGCCACACGGATGGTTTGCCGGGCCATCGGCAGCGACTTGCCATCGAGCACATAGCGGGTCGGGTCTTTGGGGTCGAGTTGCAGGCGGTAGAGCGTGAAGTGCCTGGAGGTGTCGACGGTGTGCGTCCACGCCAGGTGCCTGTTGAAACCGATGTTGACCACCGGCAGGCCCGGTAGCGCCGCGCCCATCACATCAAGCTGGCCGGGAATGGTCAGTTGCATCTGGTAGAAGCGCATGCCGCCCATCCACGGGAAGTGCGGGTTGGCCAGCAACAGGCCGCGGCCATTGGCTGAACGCTGCGCGCCTACTGCCACCGCATTGCTGCCGCGCTCCGCGGCGAACCGCTCCTGCCGGGCCAACGCGCTGGCAAAGCCCGCTGACGATTGCGCACGGGCCAGCGTTGGCGGTTGCGCCCCTGCCAACGCCTCGACGAACTGCCCGACACCGCCCTCGGCCAGTAAACGGCGGGTCAGTTTGACCAGATCCTGGCTGCTGATGGGCCGCACCCACTCACCATCGCCACACTCGGCGGGCAGCCCTTGACGACGGCGTTCGACTAACGCCCGGTTGTAGCCGCTGGCGTATCCCGCCAGCAACGCCTGCACCGGCGCGGGTTGCGCCTGCAGGAAGGCATCGACCACCGCTGGGCTGTTGAGCCAGGTGAAGAACAGGTCGCTGGTCAGGTTGTCACGCTGCTCTAGGGTCTTGCCCTTGGCGCCGAAATAGCGTGAGCGCTCACCGCTCACGGTCAGCACTTCATTGGCGAGCAGGCATAGGTTGTCCTGGGCGTAGGCATAGCCGACGCCATAGCCCAGGCCACGCTCATCCTTGGCCACGATATGCGGTACGCCGTATCGGGTATAGCGGATCTGGGCACTGGCGTCGGCTATCGCGGGCTGCGCCTGCACACCGACGCTGAAGGCCACCAGGGCAGCGGCCAGGCCGGCGCACGTCATGGGACGGCAAAGTGGAAACACGGGCACTCCTCGGGTTCGGGGGTCATCCCGATCAGACGAATGGCCAGATGAATATTTTACGTATTACAAGGCGATGGAACGTCTTGATGAGAAACAGGCATTTTTTTCACGAATGGGTTGCAGTTTTTGCGTTCTCATTCGTCCTAGTAAGTGAGCCACCCACATTTCGGGTTCGTCCACGAAAAGGAGCATTCGCATGTACAACCCGCAAACCTCGATCCAGGCCGGGCGCGCGCCAGGCAAAGCGTCCAAGGGACAGGACGTATTTGCTGAAGAACGAATCGGCAACGAACAGATCCGCGAGCTGTTGCGCACCTTCGGCCTGCGCACCAGCCTGATCCGCCTCAAGGTTATCGATGCCTTGCACGCCGCCGATCGCAATGGCCGCAGTATTGGCGTACGCGGGGTGCACGCACAACTGGAACAGCTGGATATCCCGCTGTCGTTCCTCAGTGTGCGTGAAGTGCTCAAGCGCCTGTGTACCGAAGGCGTCATACAACTGGGTAGCGACAAGTGCTACAGGCTCAACCCCCAGGCGCGCGCCGTACTGGAGCAAACACCCTCGCGCTGAGCGCATGGCCGGCCATACCTGGCCGGCCCGCGCAGATCAGGGCTTGACCTTGCGCCGCAGAATGCCGTTGATCACCACGACCACCACGGCAATGGCGATGGCCAGCATCTGGAAGGTCTGCTCACTGATCGTGCCCTGCTTCTGCAGGTGGGACAGGCCCAGCATCAGGCCCAGTACCACCAGGATGATCAGAAGTGAATATTTGAGGCGCTGCACGTGTGTCATCGAATGTTCCTTGCAACATCAGGGGCAAATGGCTCGCAACGAGCCGCGGCAATGATACAACGGTCACCGCCCCCGGCGCTGGATTTCCTGCTGGGTGGGGTGACGTCAGCCTGAAAGCATGGGGCTTCCTAGCACCCACGCCGGAGGCACCATGTACAAACCCCTGTTGTTCGCATCGCTGTTACTGACCCCGCTCTCCCTTCATGCACTGGACACCCAGCAGACGCCGGCCGAACACCTGCTCGAACTGGGCCGCGAGTTGGCCACCCATGCCGGTGCCAGCCAATGGCAACAACTGTGGCAACGCGTACGCCAGGCCGGTTACCTGCAGACCGAAACTGCACCGGTACATTTCAGCGTGCCCACAGCCCGCTTGCCCGACCTGGCCCGACAAACGCTGGCGCAGGCCGACCAGGCACAGCCTCTGAATCAGACCCAGGTACTGTACCGCCGCCACTTTGCCGACCAGGTCATCGGCCAGCGCAACGGCCAGCCGTTGCACGCGCTGTGCCTGCTGGTCGATTGGCGCACGTTGCCGCCGGGCATGCGCGCCACCCCTCAAGCCTATCTGGGTAGCGCCAGCTTGCTGAGCAGCTATCCGTGCGATTGAGGGGTGCCGCACCCGCTCCGCATCATCGCGAGCGACCCGACAGGAAACCGGGAAGCACAGCCAGATGTCGACGCCATTTCCTACAGCGCCAGATATCGCTGCCTGCAAATCCTGTTCACCGAAGCTACAACCCCCAACCCATATGCCGCCTAGCGACGCGCCTCGGCTGTCGCACAGAATTTGCTCACACCTTCGACATAACGCCGCGGGTGATCGGGTCGCACATCCCATCTACCCCGAAGGAGCGCCATATGCAAATGCCAGATTTGAGCCAGATCGATATCAGCCAACTGCCCCACTCGCTGCAGGCACTGATCGACTGTATCGGCATCGAAAACGCCTACCAACTGACCTGCGCCTATGGCGGCAGGCCCAAGTACATCCCCAAGCACCGCGAGCGCACCAAGCTCGCTGACGTGCTGCCGGCCGAAGCGCTCGACGCACTGATCAAGCGCTTTGCCGGGGTCGCCCTGGAGATCCCCAAGGCTGACCACTTTCTGCGTCAGCTGCGCAACCAGCAGATCCAGAAGGAAAGCGCCAACGGTTTGTCCCGCAGCCTGCTGGCCAACAAGTACGGCCTGAGCCTGCGACAGATCGGCAACATCCGGCGCCAGGCGTAATTTTTCAACTTAAACAAAAAATTTTTCACAAAAAAATAAAATGAAGTCTCACTTACCGCCCCTACTACCAAGGATCTAACCGATGTTACTACCTCTCATCCTAGTACATACGGGGATGGCGCTGAGCGCTCAGCGAGTTCATAGTATTGAGGTGTTCATGCGCACCTCGGAGCGTCTCCATGAATGGTCAAATTATTTACGGAATCGCCGATCAGCTTTCGGCTCACTGCTGGACCATTCCCCATCACGCCTTCTTGACTAGGTGTAACTGGATCGTCCAAAAAGCTACCGGAGTATTGGGAAGCCATGAGGCTGCCGAACGGTGGCTAACCCATCCCGCTTTGGGGCTTGGACATCAAGCGCCTTGCACGATCCTGGGCACCAGCGAGGGCTATACTCAAGTTTATAGTTATCTTTGCCGAATTGAGTACTGCATTTACACATAAAACCTACAGATTAACGATAAGGCTGCCATACCAATATCAATTACCTTTGGGCATCAAAATCCATTTCCGCGGCCTTCCTCTAAGAAACCGCCTCTCAGGACGGCTTCTGGCTGCACATCACTGACGTGAAGAAGAGCTCATCGGGTAAGCCAGCTCTCCACCTCCTCTGGCCCGTACTCTGCTTTCCATTCCTTAAGCAGCTTGTGATTGCCCCCTTTGGTCTCGATGATCTCGCCGTTATGCGGGTTTTTGTACTGCTTAACCTGGCGTGCCCGGCGCGGGGCTCTCTCATCGACCGATGAAGCTACAGCACGACGACTGGCCTGGGGATCCAAGATGTTGATCACATCGCGCAGGTTGCAGCCATACTCGGCGAGCAGATCGCGAAGCTTGGTCTCGAATGCCATCTCTTTCTGAAGCTCAGAGGAGCTTTTCATTTCTTCCAGCTCAGCCAACTGAGCGGCCAATTTCTGTTCAAGCTGACGAAATTCTGCCAGACGGGACATAAGTACTTCCTCGTTACCAAATTATATTGATCGATTACATTTACCACATCTGAAAGGACTCCACTTAAATTTTCTTTATAGCCCGATGAATTCCGCCACTACGGCGACCTAGGTCAACCCACCTACCGGCCATGGGCTTACCCATGCCGTAGCTACGACAAGAGCCCAGCGCGACACATGATGGCTAGGCATACGCCCTATGTCCGCGCTGATCACTTCATGTCTGGCCATAGCTCCCTATAATGATCAAGAACTGGTCTGAGCGTGATGGTCATGAAGCGCACATCCATTGGACTCATCGGGACAGGCGAGCCGCTGATACGGCAAGCTCTGGAGTCCATTCGTAAAGCCCATGAAGCTGAACCTTCTGGTTTGCCCGCGGATGAGGTGCTGCGTCTTAAACTATTGACGGATTCGAGCTGTCATTGCCTTTCAGCTTGGCAAAGCTAGCGAGCCACCGTCGATCATTCGCTAGGGTGTTTCCATTAAATGACGCAAAAATCACCATTTCTTTATCCTGATCACCCTATGTATACCCAGGCAACGGACGCATTAAAGCGATATCACGAAGCTCAAGCTTCTGGCTGTCCTACCGAAGAAATCGAACGTCTCCGTCAAATTGCGGAAGCAGAGTTCCAAGCTGTAAACGAATATCAACTCCGAGCTCTGGGCTGCCATTTCCGCAAGAGCCATTGAGGGGCGCAGCAAGCAGGCTTCTCGAGGGTATATCCGTCACCTGAGCGCATCACTAAATGAGCAGTCTCCCAGCGAGCGAACACCGACCTGCCCCGGTTCCGCCCCTACCCCTTCGACGATTCAAAACTGCGCCTTTATACTCAGCCCCACCAACTCATCAGCTTTCGAAGGGGGCTTTTAGTTCTGACAATTAAATCTTATCCGATCTAATCGCGACAAAAACTAATTAATAATACGTTCAACGTATGAAATAATACATAATTACTAGGAATTGTCGTCTCAGTTCCCCTGGCGGTAGAAGCAGTGGCGCCGCGGCCGAGGCGTTAATCACCGCTTGCCCGTCGTGGGCGCCCGGTTAGAGATCGCGACGCCAAAAGGTCCGAGTTGCTGGCGGCGGCGATCGCGGTGATCGCGCAAGAAGGCTATGGCGGCGCTGCCTTTCGAATCCGAGTCCGTTAGCGCAGAGCGCGGGAAGGCCTTGATTGACGCCTTTATTGTCATGATTTCCTCATCCAAAATCGCCAAGTCCTCAGTCGCCTTCCCTAATCCCGGCGCCATCCCAGGAGTGCTTCACTCTGCCCCTGAACTTCGCCGCCTCCCTCGTTCTGGCACACCGAAGGAGGCGGTGCCGGTACACGTGCAAGCAAGCACCCGTACGTCTACGACCTGCAAGCCCTGGTTGAGCCATTATTTACTCAAATGGGTGTCCTATGAGTCGTTTTCCTTCACAATGCTTGCACGATATGCAGTGTGGAATCTTCTGATGCACCTCCCTACCGATGAGCGCCTGCTCAAAGCGCTGGCCGACGCGATCGTCGTCCACCCCCGAGCCACATTGAAGGAGCTGGCCGAGGCGGCGGGCGTGAGCAAGGCGACCCTGCACCGTTTCTGTGGAACCCGTGACAACCTGGTGAATATGCTGGAGCGCTATGGCGACCAGGTCCTCTCTCAGGTCATCGGCAACGCTGACCTGCACGGCAGCGACCCCAGCGCAGCCCTGCATCGCCTCATCGTCGAGCACCTCAAGCATCGCGAGATGATGATCTTCCTGCTCTTTCAGTACCGCCCGGACTCGTTCGACGACAGCGAGGCGAACCGCCCGTGGCGGGCCTATGCCGACGCACTGGATGCCTTCTTCCTGCGTGGCCAGCAAGCGGGCGCTTTCCGTATCGATATCAGCGCGGCGATCTTCACTGAAATGTTCCTGAGCATGGTGTACGGCATCGTCGATGCCGAACGACGCGGGCGAGCAGCCAGCGCGACATCCGTGCAGACGCTGGAGCTGCTATTCCTCGACGGCGCTGCGGCACCTGCTCGCTGACCTGCCTTCGCCAGCCCAAAAAAAGGCCCCAGGACATCGGTCTCTGGGGCCAAGTGGCTGGACATGCCAACCAAAGGAGGCTGTTTCAGCCCTTGCCCGGCCAGCCGCCACCGAGTGCGCGGAACAGGTCGACCAACGCAAGCTGGCGCTGGGTACTGGCTTCGATGAAGGCTGCTTCGTTCACGTAGCTGTTGCGCTGCGCGTCCAGATAACGCAAATGGCTGTCCACCCCACCCTCGTACCGCGCCTTGGCCAATGCCAGCGTCGCACGGCTGGTGTCGACCAGGGCCCGGCGCGCGGTTTGTTCGCGGCGCAGGGTGTCGGTGGCAGCCAGTGCGTCGGACACTTCGCGGAAGGCGACCTGGATCACGCCTTCATAGGCGGCCACGGCCGAGTCCTTACGTGCCTCGGCCAGGCTGAGCCCGGCACGGTTGCGCCCGGCGTCGAACAACGGCAGTGACAACTGCGGCATGAAGCTCCAGCTACGCGAGCCACCGTCGAACAGCCCGGACATCTGCGCACTGGCGGTCCCAAAGCTGCCGGTCAGGCTGATACGCGGGAAAAAGGCTGCCCGCGCCGCGCCGATATCGGCATTGCGCGCACGCAGCCGGTGTTCGGCAGCGAGGATATCGGGACGGCGCTCGATCAATGCCGACGGCGCGCCCGGCGCAATGTCATTGAGCACCATTGGCTCATCTGGGCGCTCAACGGGCATCGCCTTGGCCGCCTCGGCGCTGCCCAGTAACAGCACCAGCGCGTTGTAGGCCTGGCGCTGCTGGCGCACGGTGACTTCAAGCTCGGCACGAGACTGCTCGACCAGCCCCAACGCCTCCTGATGGTCCAGCGCCGTGGCCGTGCCGGCAGCGCGACGCTCACCGACCAACGCCAGAGAGTCCTCGCGGCTGGCCAGGGTCTGGCGGGTCAGCGCCTGGCGCCGCTCGGCACCGTCCAAGGTCAGGTAGGCCTGGCTCACCTCGGCGATCAGGGCGATGCGTGCGGCACGCCCGGCTTCCTCGGTGGCCAGGTACTGCTCCAGGGCCGCATCGCTCAGGTTTTTGACCCGTCCGAACAGGTCCACTTCATATTCCGGCAATGACAAGCCCACCTGATAAGTGCTGGTGACGCCTTCGCGGCCATCGTTCGAAAGTGCCGAAGGCAGGTGCTGGCGATTGCCCGCGGCGCTGGCGTTCAGCCCAGGCACCCGGTCG
This sequence comes from Pseudomonas sp. KCJK9058, assembly GCF_046230975.1. Lineage (NCBI taxonomy): Bacteria > Pseudomonadati > Pseudomonadota > Gammaproteobacteria > Pseudomonadales > Pseudomonadaceae > Pseudomonas > Pseudomonas sp. KCJK9058. The sequence goes on along the minus strand of NZ_JBJJLR010000002.1, from coordinate 45,488 downwards.
GCCCGCTCGATCCGGTATTGGGCGCGGGCCTGCTCGATGTCGAGCAGGGTCTGGCGCAAGGAGCGGTTGTTGTCCAGCGCACTGGCGATCAGCTGACGCAGCACCGGGTGGACAATGAAAGCCTGCCACTGCATCTGCTCCACCGAACGGCCGGCATGACCGGCAGCATCGCCCCATCCGGCCGCCACCGGTGCTTCTGGGCGCTGATAGGTGGGCGCCAGGGAGCAACCGGTCAAGGTCAAGGACAGGACCAAGGGAAGCACACGATTGAATTTGATCATCACTTGGCGACCTCGACCGGTTGCTCAGGTGCGGGCTTGCGCTTGAGCAGCGTCAACACCCAGACGAAACAGATCGGCACGAAGACCACGCCCAACAAGGTGGCACTGAGCATGCCGCCGATTACGCCGGTGCCGATGGCGCGCTGGCTTGCCGCCCCCGCGCCGGAGGCGATGGCCAATGGCACCACGCCGAGGATGAACGCCATGGAGGTCATCACGATCGGACGGAAACGCAGGCGCGCGGCCTCGATGGCGGCGTCGCCCAGGCTGTAGCCCTTCTCCCACAGTTCCTTGGCGAACTCGACGATCAGGATGGCGTTCTTCGCCGCAAGGCCAATGATGGTGATCAGCCCGACCTTGAAATACACATCGTTGGGCATGCCGGTGAGCGTCACCGCCCACACCGCACCCAAGGCACCAATCGGCACGATCAACATGACCGTCAGCGGAATCGCCCAGCTTTCGTACAGCGCCACCAGCAGCAGGAACACCACCAGGATGGCCAGGGCGAACAGGCTGGCCGCCTGGCCGCTGGACACCTTCTCCTGGTAGGAAAGGCCCGTCCAGGCGTAGCCGATACCCGGCGGCAGCTCGCTGACCAGACGCTCCATCTCGGCCATCGCCTGGCCAGTACTGTGCCCCGGCGAAGCGTCGCCGGCGATGCGGATGGACGGGTAGCCATTGTAGCGCACCAGTTGCACCGGCCCCTCTTCCCACTGGATGGTGACGAAGGCGCTGAACGGCACCTGCTCGCCGTTGGCATTCGGGGCATAGAGGCGCAGCACGCTTTCGGGGGTCATGCGTTCGCCTTGCTCAGCCTGCACCACCACGCGCTGCTGGCGCCCGGCATTGGTGAAGTCGTTGATCACCGCCGAACCGAAAGCAGTGGCCAAGGTGCTGTTGATGGCCTCGAAGCTCACCCCCAGCGTTCGGGCCTTTTCCCGGTCGATGTGCACGCGCAGCTGCGGCGCCTCGGCCAGGCCTTCCATCATCGCGTAGAGAATCACCGGATTGCCGTTGGCACGGGCCAGCAGTTGGTCGCGGGCGGCGAGCAGTGCTTCACGGCCAAGGCCGCCACGGTCCATCAGGCGCAGGGCGAAACCGCCGGAGTTGCCCAGGCCGTCGATGGGCGGTGGCATGACCGCGGTGATGGTGCCGTCACCGTTGGCGGCGAATTGTGCATTGATCGCTGCCGTTTCCGCCTCCGCCGATTGTGTCTTGTCACGCTGCGACCAGTCCTTGAAGGTTGGGAACGCCAGTGCTGCGTTGTCGCCCTGGCCCGAGAAGCTGAAGCCGCTGACGATGAACGAGTTGGCCACCGCCTCACGAGACATCAGGAATTTCTCCAACGCCTCGGCGGTGTAGTCTGTACGTACCCGGCTGGCGCCCGGCGGCAGCTGTACGTCGACGACGCTGTAGCCCAGGTCTTCAGCCGGCACGAAGGCCTCCGGCAAGCGCAGGTAGGAATAGCCCAGCACCACCAGGATGCCGACATACGCCAGCATCCAGCGCCCGGCACGCGCCACCAGCTCGCTGTTGAGCAGCGAATAGCGCTCGGTGATACGGGCGAAGCCACGGTTGAAGGCGCCGAAGAAACCGCCCTTTTCATGATGGCCATGGGGCACTGGCTTGAGCAGCGTGGCGCACAGCGCAGGGGTGAAGGTAAGGGCCAGGAAGCCGGAGAACAGGATCGAGACAGCCAGAGACACAGAGAACTGCTGATAGATCACCCCCACCGAACCGGACATGAACGCCAAAGGCAGGAATACCGCCGCCAGCACCAGGGTAATACCAATAATGGCCCCGGAAACCTGCCCCATGGCCTTGATGGTCGCCTCCACCGGCGACAGGCCTTCCTCGGCCATCAAGCGCTCGACGTTCTCCACCACCACGATGGCGTCGTCCACCAGGATGCCGATGGCCAGCACCATGCCGAACATGGTCATCATGTTCACCGAAAAGCCGAGCAGTTTCATGATCATCAGCGTCCCGAGCAGGCACGCCGGTACCACGATCGAGGGCACCAGGGTGTAGCGCACGTTCTGCAGGAACAGGAACATCACCAGGAACACCAGCACCATGGCTTCGATCAAGGTGTGGATCACCTTCTCGATGGCCACGTCGACGAAGCGCGAGGTGTCGTACGGCACCGAATACTCGACCCCTTCGGGGAAGAACTGCGACAGCTCGGCCAGGCGCTCCTTGACCTGCGTCGCTGTCTGGATGGCGTTGGCGCCCGGCGCCAGCTGCACCGCGCCGGCCACCGCCGGGTGGCCATTCAGACGTGCCGATAGGTTGTAGTTCTCGCTACCGATGGCCATGCGCGCAACATCACCCAGACGCACGCTGGAGCCATCCGGGTTGGCGCGCAGGACGATGCCGGCGAACGCCTCTGGCGTGTCGAGGGTGCCCTGCACGGCCAGGGTCGCGGTCAGCTCCTGCTCGCTGGCGCCCGGCGTGCTGCCGAAGCTGCCGGCCGGCACCTGGACGTTCTGGCCGCGAATCGCCGCGTTGATGTCGTCGATGGACAGGCCATAACCCACCAGCTTCTGCGGATCCACCCAGACGCGCATGGCCGCTTCGGACGCGAAGAACTGCAGCTTGCCCACGCCGGGCACGCGCAGCAGTTCGTTGTTGATGTTGCGCGCGGCATAGTCGGCCAGGGCCGTGGTATCGCCACGGTTGCCGACCGTGCTGGTCAGGGCGTAGATCAGCAGGAAACCGGAGCTGGCCTGCTCGACTTTCAGCCCTTGGGTCAGCACCGCCTGAGGCATACGCGCCTCGGCCTGTTTCAAGCGGTTCTGCACATCGACCTGCGCCATGTCCGGATCGGTGCCAGGCTCGAAGGTCACCATCACTTCGGCCACGCCGTTGGAGTTGTTGGTGGACTCGTAGTACAGCAGGCCCTTGGCGCCGTTGAGCGACTGTTCGATGATGCTGGTCACCGACTCCACCATGACCTTGGCCGAAGCGCCGGGGTAGGAGGCAGTGATGGAAATCTGCGGTGGCGCCACATTGGGGTACTGGGCCACGGGCAAGGATGGAATCACCAGCAATCCTGCCAGTGAAATGAACAACGCCACGACCCAGGCAAAGTTCGGGCGATGGATGAAAAACCTGGACATCTCACGTTCCTCGCGTCACTGGGCGGCAGCCGTTTGTTGCTGTGCCGGCGCCACCGGCATACCGGGAGCCAACCCTGCCGGGCTACCGACGATCACCTGATCACCTGGCTTGAGCCCTTCGTTGATTTGCCAACGCGAGCCTTGCATCACACCGGTTCGCACGACGCGTGCCTCGGCGATGCCATTGGCGGCGACCATGACCCGTGCCTGGCCATCGCTGCCTCGCTGGACCGCACGCTGAGGAACCAGGATGGCGTGGTTGTCGGTACCTTGAGGTGTGCGCACGCGCACATACATGCCCGGCAAGAGGATGCCGTCGGCATTATCGAAACGCCCACGCAGGACGACCTGGCCGGTACCGCGGTCCACACTCACATCGGTGAACATCAGCTCGCCTGAGCGCTGGAAATCGGTGCCTTCCACTTGCGCGGTCAGACCCTGGCTGTTGGCCGAGAGTGCGCCGTCCATGACCGCCTGCCGCAGGCGCAGCGCGTCAGCAGCAGATTGCGTGAAGTCGATGTAGATCGGGTCCAGTTGCTGTATCCGTGCCATCAGCGTCGCCTCCCCCTGCCCCACCAAAGCGCCTTCGGTGGCCAGCGCACGGCCAATGCGTCCGGAGATCGGCGCAGTGACAGTGGCGTAACCCAGGTTAAGGCGTGCGGCCTGCACATCGGCCTGCGCGGAACGTACTGCCGCACGGGCACTGCGCAACTCGGCAGTGGCGCTGTCGAAGTCCTGCTGGCTGACCGCCTCGATCTTGACCAGCGGCTCATAGCGTTTCACACGTGCCTGGGCTTCCTGCTGCACGGCCTGGGCACGGGCGAGGTCCGCCTCGGCGCGGGCCAGGGCGGCCCTGAACGGCGCCGGGTCGATCTGGAACAGCATATCCCCCGCCTTGACGTCAGCCCCTTCCTCGAAGCGCTTGTGCAACACGATACCCGGCACCCGCGCCCTTACCTCTGCGACCCGCATCGGCTCGACCCGGCCCGGCAACTCAGCGGCCAGAGTCACCTGCTCGGAGGCCAACGTCACGATTTCCACCGGGTAGCTCGCGTTGGCTGCGCCGTCCTGCTCTGCTGCGGGCTCGCACCCGGCCAAGGTAATCGCCACGGCCAGTACGCCCACTCTTATCGAACCTGTCTTGCCCATCACTCACCCGAGCCTTGATTGAAAACGGGGCGAATGCTACTTTTCAAACCCAAATGAGTCAATTATGTCTCAAAAAAATCAAACAAGACTCCTCATGACCACTTCAGGCTTCCCTCCTTCATCGCTTTCCACCAAGCTGGTGAATGCCCTCTATGCCGCTGCCGCCTTGCGACCCAGAGCGTCCATGGGTGAACTGGCGGCGTTGGCTGGCATCAGCCGGGCTACCTTGCACCGTTACTGCGGGACGAGAGAAAACCTCGATAGCCAGCTCGAACAGCACGCCAAAAACACGCTCATGCAGATCCTCGACAACAGCGGCGCGCTGGCTTCCACAGAGCCCCTGGCCGCGTTGCGTCAGCTGATTCGCGAACACCTGGCCCAAGGCGAACTGATCGCCTTCCTGGCTTCCCGTTACCCTGTGCACATGAGCGTGCAACACGACCTGCGGCTCTATCTGGAAACGCTCGATGCGTTGTTCTTCAGCGGCCAGCGACAGGGTGTATTTCGAGCGGATGTCACCGCGGCGCTGCTGACCGAGATGTTCGTATCGCTGTTGCACGGCATGGTCGATGCCCGCCAGCGAGGGCATGCGCCAATAGAGCGTGCAAAGATGCTGGAGAACGCGTTTCTGCAGGGCATTGCAACGCGGGCGCCCTGTTGGGCGCCCGCGTAGGGCAACCGCCGTTAAGCGCTATTGCGCCAAAGGAAGGGGATAACTGCTATTGCTCGTCGCCATCGAGCGGCGTACTCCAGATCACCAGCTCAAGAGCGGCGGCGATCTGGATGCGATGATCGGCAAGCGGGACAGGCAGCAGGTCCTGGGCGCGCTCCAGTCGGCGCAGCAAGGTATTGCGATGGGTGCCCAGCACCTCGGCGGTCTGGGTGATGTTGCAGCCGTTGGCCAGGAAGGCGTGCAACGAATGCTGAAGCACCGTGGGTTCGGTCGCCAGGCGCCCCAGGGTGCTCAAGACGAACTGCCTGGCCGCGCGGGCATCCTGGGTCATCAACGACACCATCCTCACCTGATCGATCGTGGCAACGGCGGGGGAACCCGCCAAACGGCCCATCAACCGCTGGGTGGTCAAAGCTTCCAGGTGCGAGCGCCGGAACCCATTCATCCCCGCGCCCGCCGAACCGATTGCCGCGCGAATCTTGGGAAATTGTCGAGTGACGCCTTGCAGCAGGTTCAGGTCCAGCGGCTTTGCCGCACTGCTCCAGGCCCACAGGGTCGCAGTGCCCGCAAATACGATCAGGGGCGCTACCGTGCCCGTGAGCTGCGCCAGCGCACGCGCCATATCTTCCAGGGGGCGAATCTCGGCGTCCGGGGTTTCGCTCCAGACGAGGCAGGCATGGTGTCTCTGCGCAAGGCTGTAGCCCAGTCGCCTGCCGAACTGCTCCGCGTCCACATCCCTGCCATCGAGCAGCCGGCTGACCAGGCTGCGTTTATCGACAGGATCATCATGGGCGTGGGCGCTCTTTTCTTCGAGGATGATCTGCGTCACCACACGCATGTTGCTGTCGATGAATTCCGAGATCGAACGCGACGAGACCTTCAGGAATTCCTCGAGCACCACGGGATCCTGCGTCAGGCTGAAGGCCATCTTCATCCATAGGTCCCAGGCTGCGTTCTGTGTCGACCTTGCAACATTCATCAGCAGCTCGGACAACCCCCTGCGGGCGAGCTCCCTGGCCGTGTCCACCATGTCAGCAGACACGTAGGGCTCCACCGGCTCACCAGGGCGCTGCAGGTTGGCATTGGCCCAATGCAGCAACTCTGCCCGGTTGGCGCGCCGGCACGACGCGAGGATAACCGGGTCCTCCAGCAACCTGGCATCTTCGGGTGAAGAGAACAGTGACTGGTTCAGCCGCTCGACCCACTCAGGTGGCAGCGCCTGAGCGAGTTCGGCGCCTTTGCGCATAAGCTCGCGAACGGCTTCCGAGGGGCGTGGCCAGGGCGATGGCGTGCTGGTCATGGGCGGTGCAAATCACTCAAAAATCGGCTGGAAAATGGTGCAGTTCGTACCTTGGCGCAGGGCCAGTGCAAACCTAGCATGAACGCACTGCCTGAACAAAAAGAACAAGGAGGCACCGTGGCGCTCCATGTCCCTTTCCTGGGTTTAGCGCAGTAGCAAGCAGGCCTGTTTCCTGATGCCCGTTGACCAAACGTCAACCCGCCTGCGCAACCGTTCCTTTCAATCCGGAGTGTTCTCAATGTCAGCCTCTCGCGACTCCACGCCAAGCCTGCCAGTTGTAAGCCGCTCGACTTGCGCGCAAGAAATTGCGCTGCTGAGCGACCAGGCAGGTGCCGTGATCATCCGCAACTTCATGGCCCCTGAACAAGTCGCACGAATCAACAGCGAACTCGACGCCCCCCTGGCCGCGCTCGATGCCGGCTCCAGGCACGAGCACGCGCTGATCGCCGAGTTCCATGGCCACCAGACCAAACGGCTTACCAACCTCGTCACTCACAGCAAGACCTTTCGTGAGGAAATTCTCGATGACGACCTCTTTCACGAACTGGGGAACGTGCTTTACGCCCCGGAGTGCGGTGACTGGTGGCTGACCACGGCCCAGTTGATCGAGATCGGCCCAGGCAACAAAGCGCAAATGCTGCACCGTGACATGATGCAGTACCAACCGTTCGTGGCCATGAACAGGCATGCACCACGCGCCATCACCAACCTGATGCTGGCGCTGACCGATTTCACCGAGGAAAACGGCGCCACGCGCTTGATCCCCGGGAGCCAGGACTGGGATGACTTTTACGATACAGGCACCCCAGAGATGACGATCCCCGCCCTGTTGAAAGCCGGCGATGCCATGCTGTTCGGCGGGAAAGTCGTTCATGGCGGCGGTGCCAACGTGACCGCCGACCATTACCGTCGCGGGCTGACCATCCCTATGCAGGCTTCGATCATCACGCCTGAAGAAGCCTACCCGTTGATCGTGCCGCTCGAGCTGGTACGCACGCTTTCTCCACGGGTCCAGAAGATTCTCGGTTTCCGCTCCCAATACCCCAATGGCAGCCCTGGCCTTTGGCAACATAACTACGCAGACCTGGCGGATTACCTTCAGCTCTAGCGTCCAGCGTTGACTTGCCTGGGCCTGATGGTGCCACGACCACCCAGACGCCCAGGCAAGGAAACACGCCAGGCATCGCTTTGCGATGCCTGGCCTCTGAACGAGTGGCCGGCCCTTCACTCCTGGCAGGGCATAACCCCTCGGCGTGAAAACAAGACAGGTACGCCCTCGGCGTTGAACAACGCCGCCGTCAGTGAAAGGCCATCAGCGGTCTGCGTTTCCTGAAAACTGTGCCCGCCATCGCTGCTCTGCACGCTCAGCCCATCCAGCCCGACCGCCAACACACGAGAGCCCGCTACCGCTACGCTCGTGACAGAGCCTTTGCTTTGCGTTGGCACTCGGCGAAAGCCCTTGCCGTCCGCTGAACCCTGCAACAGGGTGCCGCGCTGGCCACCCAGCAGCAGACGCCCATCGGCCAGTACTGCGCCAGACCACAGGGTGCCTTCGTAGCCGGTATCCAGGTAACGCCAGTTCTTCCCCTGGTCTTCGGAATGCAGCACCTGCCCATGCTCGGCCGTGGCGTACAGCCTGCCGCGGCTGTCGGCAAACAACCCCATCAGGTTGAGGTCGGCCCGCTTGGCCCCCGGCGGAGCCTGCAGCGGCTGCTCAGCCCACGTCTGGCCCCCATCTTCGGTCGTCAGCACCAACGACCAGAGGCCTACTGCAACACCCTGCCGGGCATTGAAGAAGTGCACCGCGAACAGTGGCCGGTCTTCTTCGGTGGCCAGTCGCTGGGCCTGCCAGGACTCCCCGCCATCGGTGGTGGCCAGGATCGCGCCCCAGTGGCCAACCGCCCAGCCGCGTTTGGCATCCACGAAAGACACGCCCGTCAATGGCGTGGACAGCGGTACCGACCTCGCCTGGCGCCACTGCATGCCCTGATCGTCGGACAACAGCACGACACCGTGGTCGCCCACGGCCACCATGCGCGCCCCCGCCCAACCGGCGGCCAGCATGGTGGCCTGCGTGGCATTGCTCGCCTGTACGGCCGGTACGGCCTGCAACGGCGCGGCCTGAAGAGACATCAGCGGCACTGCTGCTGCGAGCAAGGCTGCGGTGAATGAAACCCTGAACTTCATGCTTCTCTCCTCAGTGCACCAGCGCGCCAATCATGCGCACGGGGCGCTTACGTGGGAATACCCGCTCCAGCCACACGGCGAAGGCCGGCAGCACGGTCATGGCCATGACCATGTTGACGATGAACATGAAGGCCAGCAGCTTGCCCATGTCGGCCTGGAACTTGAGTTCCGAGAAGGCCCAGGTGGCCACGCCCACAGCCAGGGTGATGGCAGTGAAAATAGTGGCGACACCCACTTCGAGCAGCGCGTATTCCACGGCCTTGGTAATCGACTGCCCATGAGCCAGGTGCAGTTGCAGACGGTTGTAGATGTAGAAGGCGTAATCGACGCCGATGCCCACCGCCAGCACCATCACCGGCAAGGTGGCGATGGTCAGTCCGATCTGCAGCTCCTTCATGAACCAGTAGCCAATGAAGGTGCCGATGGTCAGCGGCAGGCAACACACCAGGACTGCCCGCAAGTCGCGATACACCACGAACACCAGCAATGCGATGGCGGCATAGACATAAAGCAGCATGGGTGTTTCGCTTTTTTCCACTTCTTCGTTGATGGCTGCCAGCACCCCGGCGTTGCCCGAAGCGAGGCGCACCGAGATGCCTGGCAGGGGGTATTCGCTGCGGAATGCCTTGGCGGCATCCACTACCCGGTTGATCGTGGTGGCTTTGTGATCGGCCAGGTACAGGTGCACTGCGGTCATGCTGCAGTCGGTGCGCATCAGCCCGGGCGTGCGCGCAACCTCGGTAGCCAGGGCGGCGTAGTTCATCGGGTCGATGGGCACCGCTGCCATCTTCGGGTTGCCTTCGTTGTAGCCCTCATTGAACTGGCGCATGTTGCTGGAGAACGACGTTACCGACAGGACACCGGGCACCCCCTGCATAGCCCACACGAAGCGATCCTGGTACTGGCCCAGGGCAACATCCTCGCAGGCCACCTGGCTGTCTTCGCCAGAGGGCTCCTTGTTGACTTCGAACACCACGCTGAGCCAGTCCAGGCCAATGTCGTAGTTGCCGGCGATGGAAACCGCATCGCGATTGAAGCGGGCGTCCTCGCGCAACTCCGGCGCGCCCGCCTGCAGCGTGCCCACGACACGGTCATGGCTTTGCCAGATCGCCACCAGGAATACCACCAAGGCAAAGCCAAGCACCCATTGTGCCCTGCGTGGCTCGGCGAGCCGGGCCAGGCCACGCAGCCAGCGGGTGCGGCGCTGCCGGGACACTTCCTGGGCGGCTGCGTACTTGTCATCGACACTCAGCAGCGACGCCATCAACGGCAACATCACCAGGTTGGTGATGATCTTGTAGGCCACGCCAAGCGAGGCCGTGATCGCCAGTTCCCGCACCATAGGGATCGGGATCAACAACAGCGTCACGAAGGAAACCAGCGCGGTCACCAGCGCCAGCGTCCCGGGAATCAGCAACCCCGTGAAGCTCGAACGCGCCGCCGCTTCGGCGCTCTTGCCGGTGGCGATCTCGCGGACGATGAAGTTGATTTGTTGCACGCCATGGGACACCCCGATGGCGAATACCAGGAAGGGCACCAGCACCGCCAACGGGTCGAGCCCGTACCCCAACAGGCGCAGGCTACCGAACTGCCACACCAGCGAGGCCAGCGAACAGACCAGGGCCAGCAGCGTGAAGCGCAGCGAGTGGCAATACCAGTACACCGCCCCCGCCGTCAGCAGCAACGCCAGCAGACAGAACTCCAGCACGGCTGAAGCCCCGTCAGCAATATCACCGATCTGCTTGGCAAAACCGATGATCTGGATTTCGAAATCGCCATCCTCGAATTGCTGGCGGATCTCTTTCTCCAGCCTGTGGTTGAACGCCACATAGTCAAGGTGCGCACCATTGGTGTCGTATTCGTTGAGTTCCACCGTGATCATCGCACTGCTCTGATCCCGGGAAACCAGCGTGCCGATGAAACCACCCTGGGCGGTGGAGCTGGCGATCGTCGCGATGACCTGGTCATCCAGGTGCTCGGGCGAAACCGTTCCTGGTACCAGTGGGTCAGCGCGAAAACCTTCTTCGGTGATTTCGTTGACGAAGGCATTGGGCGTCCACAACGAACGCACGCTGCTGCGGGAAACCCCCGGGAGGAAGGTCACCGCCTGGGTGACGTCATACAGCCGTTTCAGGCCCGGGGCGCTCCAGATATCGCCCTGTCGGGCCTTGACCACGATGGTCAGCCGGTTCGCTCCCAGCAGGTCGTTGCGATAGGCCTCGAATGTCTTGATGTATTCGTGGCCTACCGGCAATTGCTTTTCGAAGCCTGCATCCATGCGCAGTTGCACGGCGAACCAGCCCATGATCAGCGTGAACACCGCCAGGCTCGCCAGCACCAGACGACGATGCCCGAAGAACACACCCTCGACACGTGACAGCAGGCCAGGTGCCAGAGCTTCGGATAACTTTACAGAACCGTTCACGGCGGGCCTCACAAGGTGCGGGAAATCGCGATGCCGACATAGTCGCGGTCACGATAAAGCTGGTCGTAGGGCGTGTCGCCGCCCATGAACTTCGCGTAGTTGAGGGAGATCTGCCAACTGGCCGGGTTTCGCACGAAGTTCAGATACAGGTTCATGCTGCTCGCGTCTTCGGTGAAGGTCGCACTCAGGTTCGGCGTCCTGCCCCCCAGCGAGCGCGAGTAGAAGACACCTGGCGTGACCTGCCAACCCGGCAGCAACGTGCCGTCATAGGTCAGGCTGAAGTCCAGGTTGATGCCAGAGGACGTCTTGTCGCCACGAGGCTTGGGCGCTGTCGCAGGGTCCAGCTGCCAGGTATTGAGCCCTGCAGCGAGTGGCTCGCCATTGACCTCGTTATGCAGCCCTGGGTATTTGATGACCACAAGCTCGGACAGCAAGGTGCCCGTACTGGCTCCGGTGAAGTCGAGCAGCGTCGGGGAGTTCGAAGGCGTGAAGCTGTACAGGCCGGTGAGGTGCCACTGGAACTTCTTTTCGTCCTTCCAGCATTTGCCGCCATTGCTGGAGCATAGGTCGATGACCGGGTTGAGCATGACTGAATCCTTGGGCCGGTACGAAAGCTCCGTACCGACGGCCCAGTCACCGATCGGCATGTTGGCACTGATGCCATACATCATCCGGTCTTCCTGGTACTCCCAGGTGGGGGCAGCGGCGAAGGTGTCCGGGTCAAGAATGGCGACGCGCAATGACGGCAACTTGTCGTGATAACGCATCACGTAGAAGCCGTAGTTTATGTCGCTGTCCTCTGGTTGCCAGCGCAGCGAAAGGCCCCACTGGCCGCTGTCGCGGGCGTCCTTCTCGGAGAACCCGTAGTCCCCCCTGCCCTCACCCAGCGCGTTGTTGGTGGACCAGTAGCTGCCCACCGGCGGCAACTCGCTCTTGTTCCAGCGGAACTGATAGTAGGCCTCGACGTTGACACCCGAGCCAAGGCCCGAAGCGACACTGAGCATCGGCGCGGGCAGCACGGCCTCCTTGAGCTGCACGCCGGGACGTGCCAGGGCCTGGTAGTCGTAGGCGTTGGTGTTGTTGATGCCACCGGCCACGAACAGGCTTTCACCCCAGTTGATCACCTGGTTGCCCAGGCGCGCGCGGACCCGCTGCCCGCCCATGTCGAAGCCTTTGCTCACCCACAGGTCCAGCAGGCGAACCTTGAAGGCGAGGTCGTCGCGGGCGTCGTCACTCAGCCCGTTGCTGCCGACGCTCTCTGGGGTGTTGAACGACAGCGTGCCGGTGGTATCGGTGGCAGCGAAGTCGCGGATCCAGGTCCCGCGCGCCATGAAGGTGAAGTCTTCGGGCATCTTCAGCAACAGCTCATGGGTACCCTTGAGGTAGTTGGTGAACATGTCGCCGCGGTCGTAGTTCAGGTCGCCCTGGTCCGCCACGCCGGAACTCTGCGCCAGGCAGCCGGAGGGCACGTTGTGCCCGGTCGGCCCCTGGTTGATCAGGTTGCAGCCCCGCGACTCGGTACGCAGGCCCATGCCTGCGGTGATCGTGGAGTCGAAGGAGCCATTGAGGGTTTCGGTTTCAAAGGTGAACCCCATTGCCAGTGGGGTTGCGCACACGATGACAAGGCCTGACGCTTTCGTAATTATTTTTTTCATGTGGGCTCTCGATCTGGCGTCGGTTTAGCGCTCGCTGATGGCTCGCAGGTTGTCGGAGGTGAAGAAGTCGCGTTTCAGGCGAGGGTTGCCACTGTCTTCGGTGAGCCAGCGAATATCGTTCTTGCCCGCGCCGATCGAGGTCATGTCGAACAGGTAACGATGATCGGCGAGGTTGTACTGGACCTGGGCCTGCACATCGCACGCGCCGGTCTCGTAGACGGGGATCGAGAACCCTTCACGCACCTTCCAGATCTGCCCTTGCTTGTCATAGTCAACGGCCAGCAACGGGTTCCAGCTGTCCTCGTCGATGTAGAACAGGCGCTTGGGTGCTTGGTGGCGCATGCCCTGGCGAACATTGGCCTCGACGACCCAGACACGATGCAATTCGTAGCGGCGCGACTGTGGCGCGATGGAATCGTCGCCGGCGAAGCTTTCCACCTTGGCTGCGGTGTCATAGGCGCCAAAGGCGTTGTACGGCACCAGCAGCTCCTGCTTGCCGATCAGTTTCCAATCGAAGCGGTCCATGGCTCCGAAGAACACGTTCGCCTCATCGACGGTGTATTGGTTGTCCAGCCCGATCTGCGGAGCGTCGTAGGAATACGATGGCATGCGCCTGACCCGACGCTGGCCGGGGAAATAGTAGAAGGTGGTGGCCTGCTCGCCGGCTACAGTCGTCTGCACACCAGCCTGGCCGGCCAGCGCCGCTGGCTCCCGGTAACTGGAGAACGTGGCGTTTTCCAAGCGGCCAATGGACGAAAAAAGTGCACTGCCTTTCTTTCCCCAGGGCGTGAAGAAAAAGGTGTCTGACGACTGGCGTAACCACTCCCCACCCTTGCGCGGCGAAATGCCTGAAATGCTTTTGGGAATCTCGACACCAAGGCCGCGATAGCGCATCTTCATGTTCCACATCACCTCTGCGCCTGTACTGGGCAGAGGGAACGGGATGCCCGGCACATGGGCGTCCTCGAGGGCAACCCCTGTGGAGTCGAGCTTGGCGAAGCCAATGTTCTGCCGCGTGTTATCCGCCACGAAGTCCGGTACGCCACAGGTGCGGCGGGTCGGGTAGACCTCCATGCGATAGCCCGGAATCTTCTTGAACAGTTCGAGCTGGCCGGGGGACAGCTTGCTCGCATACTGCGCCACGCTATTCGAGTCGATGCTGTAGAGGGGTTTGTCATCCTTGAACTTCCAGTGGTCCCCCCGCACCTGGCCATAGCTCCAGCCCCCCCCTTGCGGCCCCGGAGCAGTCCAGGCCGGAATATCCCCGCTTGAACTAGCAGCCACCTCACCGCCCAATGGCGTCAGCTTCGAACCCAGCTCCCCGGCCCCCTGGGGTGCGGCCTGTACCGAGCACATCGCGGTCGATACCGCGAGGGTAACCAGCAGCTGCCTGAAAATACAGCCGGCGGACATGTCGTCTTTCTGCCCTGTAGATACTTCTTTCATTGGAGGCTCCTCGAACAAAGGGCCTGGACCGGCAACCCGACCATCCACACGGAAATGGGCACCTATCGCAAGCTGATCATTTGACATGGTCACGTGACCATGTCGGGTGATCAGAAAGCAATCCACATGCCAGAAGTCTCGTGGAATGATTAAGTTAGATAAATCAGGTATTTAGTCGATAGTGGCGATCTATGTTCCTCAGATGCCTGCACCTTAATGGGAAGTAAAGAAACATGTGTTACCAGCGCATGCCCAACCATGATGCATTGCTAATTATACTTACCCATTGCAAGCTGCCGTTTACATTGAGCAAGCCTTAAATATTTCCATTGGAAACCCAACCATGGAAATGAATCAATTACCCATAAAAAAACCGCCCCTGGAGGCGGTAAAGAAGCGGGCCTATGGCCCGACATGGAGTTACTTCGAATCAAGGGATTGGCGGCACAACGACGCACCTGCGCCGCTCAATTCAACGAACATTGAGTAACGCCTCAACTGAGGCACTTCTAGAACGCTGAAGTGCACCATAGGCATAGAACGATTGCACAATCGAGTACGACCAAGTCAAGAAAGCAAAGGTCATGAATACCACCTTTGAATCGTCACCCGGAATCGGAAAGAAGTCATACCGGAATGCTATCGTTAGCCCCGCCACTCCGCCCAAGGTGGTAGCCAGCGCATGCAGAAGCTCTCTGGCACAAACCAGTCGCCAAATGAAATAGGCCAGGTACGCTGTGTAAGCCAGCCACATCACCATATAAAAATAAGGCAGGAACTGCTTGAATGAACTCGACATGAAGTAAATGGCTGCAACCGTAAAGCCCGCCAGGAAAAACACAATGTCATTCACCGGGGACGGCTTGTAATCGTGCGTTACCGCCATCAAGCCAAGCGTTGCAATAACAGGAATACCAACGCCCCGGGAAAAAGCATCGAGGAATATGGCAACGTTATAATTTGCCAGCCAGCCCGTAACGAGGAAGATCGCGAAATTCGTTGCGGATATCCCGACAATCAAAAACTCTCCGCCGAGCAGATAATTTCTTCGCCCGATGAATGCCGCCCCATAATACAAGCCACAGATGATTAGCAATATACATGAGCCCAGGATACTCACTTCTATCAGTTCCACGAGAACAGCCTCTCTCAATCTGAGGATCGACATCACACTGCATGTCGAAATCGGCAACCAATCGGACGACTATTGCAAACCCAATCAGCGGGGAAATACGGGCTGAATTATTTGACCTGCACCGGTAACTTAAGTTATACGAGCAGGTCAGCATGGCCGCGATTAGTCGACCAGAGACCTCAGGTCGCTGTCGATTTTATTCAGCGTTTCCTGAGAAATAAACCCGCCAGAATATTTTGCCGCCGTCACTAAGGCAAAGCCACGGGCCATGCCAATTTGTGGGTGTTTACCGATACCGGGCAGGTGCTTTTCAAGGATCTGGCTCGTAGTGCTGTTATCCAGCAGCTCGCCAACTTTCGAGTCGATTGAGAACGCCATGGTGTCATCTCCTTGGTTGCGCCCAAAAGGGCAGAAATTCAATACGCAGCAGGCTGTGTAAACTCAGGATCTCAGAAGCCTTTTCCCGGTTCGGAAAAAGCAGGCATGCCCAAGAGCTCTTGTGGGTCACGCATCTGGCCATCAATTTCCACCCAGCCCAGCAGCGTGGAGCTCACACTCCAGCCCAGCAGGCGTTGCATTTCTGCGGGGAGCTGGCGAACCCGTTCAATGGGAATGGAAAGGAAGTGATTTTCTTCGAGGCGCAGGATGGCCAAGTCGTAGGCCATGGTCAGACCAGTACGAGGAAACGCTGTGGTATTGGCGCCACCGCCGTGATAGACCGACCCCAGCCACAACAGCGCAGAGCCTGCTTTCATCTCGGCGGCGATGGTTTCTTCCTGGGTCGGCCCGCGCTCGTCATCCCATTGATGACTGCCCGGAATAACGCGCGTGGCACCGTTCTCTTCGGTGAAGTCCGAGATGGCCAGCATGATCTGCAGACGGGCCTCGCGCCCGAAATGGGGATGTCGCCACAGCGAGGTGGCATCGTCGCGGTGCAGGGGCTGAAGGCCTTGGCCCGGGCCGATCTGAATGGCCTGGGTAATGCTGAGTTGAATGTCAGGTGCCATCTCGATGCGGTCGCTGCCCACCCAGACATGGGTTGGTGTCTGCAGGATCTGCCTGGCCGCGCCGATGAACAACGGGTTTAGTGCCACCTCCACCGCCGTATCGCTTCGCCCGATGATGCGACCGATACGACGGGTCTGCATGCCTGCGAAATAGGGGTCTTCTCCGCAGGGCGTGACATTCAAGTAGGTGTCCAGCTCTTCGGTGAGGCACTTGAGCGTCTCTGGCGAGACGAAATCAGCAATGATGACCCCGCCGTCACGCCGAATGATTTCCACCACTTGTTCCACCGACGCATCACTGGTGACCGTCGAGAGTTTTTGTGTATCCATCTGCCTTCTACCTGTCCGGTTTTTCATTGTTCTATCCAGCGAGCCCGGGCAACCGCCTCGTCCCACCGGCGCAACCACCACAGCAACCTCTTATGCCGCTGCCGAAGCCCGTAATGATCTGCTCGGCATTGCCATGATTATTGAATATAGTCATTTGATCAAGTCATTTGATCTGGTTTTTTTACCACCTCGCCACTGCCCCGGCCTCGGTGAGGTACGGCAGTCAGCATCTGCCTCTGGGCAATGGCCACATACCGACGGCAAGACCGCAGACGGAAAGGGTTGCATCGACTCATCTCATGGATTGGGCCAGGACTTTGCGATAGCATTCGTCACCGCCGACGCCGGACCCGGCGGTTGGCGCAAGGCCAAAAGGGGAGAACGCTGAATGGCTCGGATAGGCGCGGAAGAACGCAGACAGGATTTCATTGAAGCGACCATCAGGGTGATCGCAGAACACGGCATAGCCAACGCCACGACGCGGCGCATTGCGGCAGCGGCAGATTCGCCGCTGGCCTCGCTGCATTACGTTTTTCACACCAAGGAAGACTTGTTCTATGCGGTCTACGAGTCCTTGATCAACATGCCGCAGCAATCGCTGCAGGCTCCGGCAAACGCTCTCCCCGCCGAATCGGTAGGGGAAATGCTGCGCCAGTTGGTCAAGTGGTTCATCGCACACCCCGAACGGGCCATAACCCAGTTCGAGCTGTTCTTCTGGAACCTGCGCAATGACCCGGAAATGGCAGCGAAGATCTATACCGTTTCCATCGAAGCCACCCAACAGGCCATCCAGAAGGCGACCGGCGATGCGCTGGATCAGGCCGCACGCACCACAGTCAGTCGGCTGCTCATCAACCTTTTCGATGGTTTGCTTCTCTCCTGGACCGCCCACGGCAACCTCGAACGCCTGGAGGCTGAGACAGAAACGGCTTGCCAGGCGGTTAAGCTGCTGGTGGCCAGCTACTGAGACGTCATTCAGATTGCCGTGGTCCGGTGTGACACGGCAATCCGGTATCCATAGGGTCTGACAGACAAACGGACTGTCGCCTCTTGCCACCCAAACCCACATACCGCCCTGTCATAACGACGCCAAAACCTGGAGTCGCCCGACGCGCAATACCCCCTACCCCAATCCCACCAGGTTCAAATCATCCCAAAAAAATTGCTTCTCGGTGCATTTTGCACCTTGCCCCGGGTAATCTGTCGTCTCATCATGGTCAAATGATCAAGTCAAAAGATCACCCCCTATAACACAATAATGGGAAGCCCTATGTCCTCGCACACTGCTCTTCCGGTTGAGCCACTCGATATATTGATCATGGGAGCCGGTGTGTCTGGCATCGGCGCGGCCGCCTATCTGCGACGCCATCAGCCTCACAAGACCTTCACGATTCTCGAGTCTCGTGAGCGAATGGGCGGCACCTGGGACCTGTTCCGCTATCCCGGCATCCGCTCTGACTCCGACCTGTACACCTTCGGCTTCGACTTCAAGCCCTGGACCAAGGCGAAATCATTGGCGGACGCCGCAGACATTCTCGAGTACCTGCGTGAAGCGATCGACGAGCATGAGCTGGAGTCCTTGATCCAGTACAAGCAGAAAGTCATCTCGGCGAACTGGCAAACGGACAAGGGCTTGTGGGCGGTGCGGGTGGAGGACGGTCACCTGGGGCAGGCCCGCACAATCGAATGTCGCTGGCTGTTCAGCGCGGGCGGCTACTATAGGTACGACCAAGGATTCAGCCCCCGCTTCGAGGGAGCCGAACAGTTCAAGGGGCAGATCGTTCATCCGCAACACTGGCCAGAGAACCTGGATTACACGGGCAAACGTGTCGTAGTGATTGGCAGCGGCGCGACGGCAGTGACCCTGATTCCGGCGATGGCGGACAAAGTCGCCAGCATCACCATGCTGCAGCGTACGCCCTCCTACATCATCAACCAACCAGCCAATGATGCGGTTGCGGCGTTTCTGCGCAAGATCCTGCCCGAGCAAACCGCTTACTCTCTGACACGCTACAAGAACGCCAGGATCACCCTGGCCTTCTGGGCCTTCTGCCAGCGCTTCCCCAAGCTTTCCCGCAAACTGCTGCTGTGGCTGACGCGCAAGGAGCTGCCGAAAGGCTACCCGGTCGACGTCCATTTCAATCCGCCCTACAACCCTTGGGACCAGCGCTTGTGCACGGTACCTGAAGGCGATCTGTTCAAGGCGATCAGCGCGGGTAAGGCCGACATCGTCACCGACCATATCGAGCGGTTCACCGAATCCGGTCTGTTGCTGAAATCCGGCAAGGCGTTGGAAGCTGACATCGTAATTACCGCCACGGGGCTGAATGTGCAGATGTTCGGGGGGATCAGTCTGTACAAGGACGATAAGCCAGTGGTGCTGAGCGACACTCTTGCCTACAAAGGAACCATGCTATCCGGTGTACCCAACTTCGCGTTCGCGGTGGGCTACACCAACTCCTCCTGGACCTTGAAAGTGTGCCTGCTGTGCGATCACTTCTGTCGCTTGCTGGGTTTCATGGACAACCACGGCTACAACGTTTGCGAACCCCGGGCGCCAGACGGGATCGAGACCCGCCCTCTGCTGGATTTCGGTGCCGGTTATGTGCAACGCGCCTTGGACAGCATTCCGCGCCAAGGGCCAAGCGAGCCCTGGGTGATGTCGATGGATTACTTCCGCGATACCAAACTCCTGCGCCGCGGCGCTGTGGCTGACAAGTGCCTAGCGTTCTCCTCCGTACCCAGCACGCCCCGGTGCGCGAACGTCGAGCTGCAACAACAGGGTAGCCGCGGATGAGCCCCGACCGCTTCTGCGAACTGCCTGGCAAGCGCCCTATTTGCTATCGCAGCCACGGGCTCGAAACGGCGCCTGCGGTCATTCTCATCGTCGGCCTGGGGCTGCAATTGACCTACTGGCCGCAACCGATCATCGCCGGCCTGGTCGAGCGGGGGTTTCGCGTCATCACGCTGGACAACCGCGACTCGGGCCGGTCGTTCTTCACCGACGTAGTGCCTCCCACGGCCATGCAGCAGTTCTTGCGCAAGCGCACCCCCGGCTATGACCTGGGTGACATGGCCAATGACGTGATCGGGCTCATGAACGGCCTGAACCTGGCAACGGCGCACGTGGTGGGCATGTCGATGGGCGGCATGATCGCCCAGATCCTCGCTGCCCGTTACCCCGAGCGTATCAGGACGCTCACCTCGATCTTCTCGACCACCGGATCGCTGCGCGTCGGCCAGCCGGCGTTGAAATCCATTCGGCAGTTGCTGCGCCGCCCGCCGCGCAGCGAGCAGGAAAGCGTTCGCGACTACCTGGACATCATGCGCCTGATCGGCTCGACCCTGGAATGGAATGAGCCCGCCTTCCGTGACTATGCCCTGTTGGCCTGGGAGCGAGGCGGTGGCGAGGCCAGCAACATCGGCACGGCCAGGCAGATCGGCGCGATCATCAATTCCGGCGACCGCACCCAGGAACTGCAACGGGTTCATTGCCGCACCCTGGTCATCCATGGCGATGAAGATCTCATGGTCGCGACCAGCGGCGGGTACGCCACGGCAGCAGCTATCCGTGGTTCCAGCCTGGTGCTGCTGCCAGGGATGGGGCACGACTTCCCACCTTGCCTGTCCGGCACGCTGCTGTCCCTGCTGGCAGGACACATGCTGTAGCACGATCACCCTTTCAGGGGCGTGCAGCTTGGCCGCCCCTCTTTTTACCCCCCGAAGGAGGCCTTCGACCAGGTTCAAGCAAAACCAAGAACAACAAAATGCTGGCTTGCGCGAAATGCCAGGCCACACATCACCCGCTTGAGCTGTTATCCACGGCCTGGCGCAGGTGCTCCTCTACTGCCCTTTCAACAATGACAACAATTGAGCAAGAGGTACGTATGGACTTCAAGTTTTTACTCCCCAGCAAAATCGTGATGGAACCTGGTCTGCGCGAGCGCACCGGTGAACACCTGCACTCACTTGGCCTGGCCCGCGTGCTCATCGTGACCGATCCTGGGGTCAAGGCGGCGGGCCTGCTGGACAGCGTCTACGCCAGCCTGGAGAAGGCAGGCATCGCCTTCGAGGAAGTGTCGGACATCAAGGCCAATCCGCGCAGCGAGGACGTCAATCAGATCGCGCAGCGATATCGCGGCAAAGGTATCGATGGCTTGTTAGCCGTAGGCGGGGGCAGTGCCATGGATGCAGCCAAGGCCATCAGCGTGCTGCTCAGCCATGAGGGACGGATCGAGGACTACGAAGGGTCGTTCACGCTCACCCATGCCATCCCGCCTATCGTTGCCATTCCGACCACGGCTGGCACCGGCAGCGAAGTAACCTGCTTCTCGGTGATCACCGACACCGCCCGTCATTACAAGATGAGCGTGCATGATTACCGACTCGGGCCAGTCCTGGCCTTGCTTGACTCTCATATCCTCGACACGCTGCCCGCGTCGATTGCCGCCGCAACCGGCATGGATGCCCTGACCCACGCCATCGAAGCCTACACCTGCCGCGTGTCGAACCCCATCAGCGACGGCCTGGCGCTGCATGCCATCCGCCTGATCAGCCAACACCTGAAGCCCGCCGTGCTGGAACCCGGCAACCTGCACGCCCGCGAGCAGATGCTGGCGGCCAGCCTGATCGCCGGCATGGCCTTCGGTAATGCGGACGTAGGTAGCGTGCACTGCATTTCCGAAGCCATCGGTGGCATGTACGACACGCCACACGGCGTGGGCAACGCGATCTTCCTGCCCTTCGTGTTCGGCCATAACCGCGATGCCGACATCATTCGCCATGCGCAGGTCGCCTACGCACTGGGCATCGACCCCAACCTCTCGCCGGTCGAGGCCGCCGAGGCCGCCGTCGGCTACCTGTTCCAGATGAGCAAGGACCTGGGCATCCCCCGCTTCGCCGAGGTGAAAGGCGTGCGCGAGGAAGACTTCCTGGCCATCGCTGAAAAGTCGAAGAAGAACTTCTCCGATGGCAGCAATGCGAAGGAGATGACCGTGGAAACCTACCGTGAAATCGTCGCCACTGCTTACCACTTCGTATCGTGAGGGCTGTCAGTCATGAGCGAATCAACCCCCAGCGCTTCGCTGAAGCGCACCCTGGGCCCGTTTTCGGTCCTGTTGTTCGGTCTGGCGTTCCTTGCCCCGTTGATCGTCTTCGGCACCTATGGCGTGATCTCGCAGGCCAGTGGCAACACCACGGCGATGGCCTACCTGATCGCGGCGACGGGCGTGGTGTTCACGGCGTTGAGCTATGGCCGGCTGGTCAGGGTGTTCCCGGTAGCCGGTTCGGCCTACACCTATACCCGCAAGATGCTCAGCGCCAACCTCGGCTTCATGGTGGGCTGGGCCGCACTGCTCGATTACTTCTTCATTCCGATGCTGATCTGGCTGCTTGGCGCCAGCTATCTCAACATGGCCTTTCCAGATGTGCCGCAGTGGGTGTGGATTACCGGTTTCATCGTCTCTACCTCGCTGCTGAATGTGCTGGGCATCCAGGTCGCCAACCGCTTCAACCTGCTGTTGATGGGCGCGCAACTGGCGATCATCGTGGTGTTCATCGGCCTGTGCGTGCATTACATCGTGGCTGCCAATGGCCCTGGTGGGCTGCTTTCGGCCAAGCCGTTCTTCAACCAAGATGTGCCCTTCGCCACCAGCATGGCCGGCGCCGCCATTGCCGCGTACTCGTTCCTGGGCTTTGACGCGCTGTCCACGCTCAGCGAGGAAACCCGCGACCCGGGTCGCACGCTGCCGCGTGCCATCCTGCTGGTCGCCTTGATCGGCGGCTCGGTCTACGTCGGCTCCTCGTACTTCATGTACCTGGCGCACCCCTCCCCCACCTTCGAGTTCGTGGACGGGGCCGCCTTCGAGATCGCCCGCATGATCGGCGGCGACCTGTTCTTCGCGCTGGTCCTGGCGGGGATCATCATCGCCCACTTCGCCGCGGGCATGTCGTTCCAGGCCAGCGTGGGCCGGCTGCTGTACGCCCTCGGCCGGGACAACCAACTGCCGCGCAAGCTGTTCGGGGCCTTGCACCCTCGCTACAAGACCCCGGTCTTCAATATCCTGCTCTGCGGCATTTTCGGCACCGCGGGCTTTGGCCTGACGATCGCCACCGCGACGTCGCTGGTCAACTTCGGCGCGTTTCTCGCCTTCACCGCCGTCAACCTCTGCGCGTTGCGGCTCACCTTCGACGCACAGGTCAAGGACAGCGCTGGCCTGCTGCGCGGCGTGCTCTTCCCACTCATCGGCCTGGTCACGGCCGGCTGGATGCTGGCCAGCCTGGATAAAGACGCACTGATCATGGGCTGTATCTGGCTCGCCCTGGGCGCGGTTTACCTCGCCTGCCGGACCAGTTTCTTCCGCAACCCGGTGCCCGACGCGCTGGCGTAGCGGCCAGCTTCCTATCGAATGCCCTGACGACAACCACAAGGCAAGGCCCTGGCCTTGCCGTTCAATGGCGAGAATCGACATGCAAACCAAACTCCTGATCAACGGTGCCCTGGTGGCCGGCGAAGGCGAAAACCTCGACGTGTACAACCCGTCCCTTGGCAGTGTCCTGGTACAGACCACCGAAGCCAGTCGCGCCCAAGTCCATGCCGCGGTGCAAAGCGCCGATGCAGCCTACGACGCCTGGTCGCAAACGCCGCCCAAGGACCGCGCGGCACTGCTGCTCAGGCTCGCTGACCGCATCGACGCCCAGGCGCCGGTGTTCGCCCGCCTGGAGGCGGACAACTGCGGCAAGCCGTTCACCGCCGTGCTGCAGGACGAACTGCCAGCCGTGTCCGACGTGTTCCGCTTCTTTGCCGGTGCCGTGCGCTGCCTGCAGGGCTCGGCGGCGGGCGAGTACATCCCGGGCCACACCTCGATGATCCGCCGCGACCCGGTGGGCGTGGTCGCCTCCATCGCGCCGTGGAACTACCCCCTGCTGATGGCGGCCTGGAAACTGGGCCCAGCCTTGGCCGGCGGCAACACCGTCGTGCTGAAGCCGTCGGAACACACGCCGATGAGCACCTTGAAACTGGGCGAGTTGCTCGCCGACATCTTCCCCGCCGGTGTGGTCAACATCGTGCACGGTCGCGGCGCCTCGGTGGGTGAGCCGCTGACCAGCCACGCCCAGGTACGCATGGTGTCGCTGACCGGCTCCGTGCGCACCGGCAGCCGCATCATCGAAGGCACCGCCGACAGCGTCAAACGCATGCACATGGAGCTCGGTGGCAAGGCACCGGTGTTGATCTTCGACGATGCCGACATCGACGCCGCCGTCGAAGGCATCCGCGCCTTCGGCTTCTACAACGCCGGCCAGGACTGCACCGCCGCATGCCGCCTATATGTGCAGAAGGCGGTGTACCTGGAGTTCGTGCGCAAGCTCGGCGAAGCCGTGTCCAGCATCAAGTGCGGGCTTCAGGATGACCCGGCGACCGAGATGGGCCCGCTGATCACCCAAGAGCACCTGGAGCGTGTCGAGGGCTTCGTGAACCGTGCCAAGGAACTGCCTCACATTGAGGTGGTCACCGGCGGCAAGCGCGCTGCGGGCGGCGGCTTCTTCTTCGAGCCGACGGTCCTGGCCGGCGCTACGCAGGAGGACGAGGTGGTGTGCCGTGAAATCTTCGGCCCGGTGGTGACGGTTTCGCCATTCGAAGACGAAGCCCAGGCACTGGCATGGGCCAATGAATCGGACTACGGCCTGGCCTCGTCGGTATGGACCGCCGATGTGGGTCGCGCCCATCGCTTGGCCGCTCGCCTGCAATACGGCTGCACCTGGGTCAACACCCACTTCATGCTGGTGAGCGAAATGCCCCATGGTGGCGTGAAGCTGTCCGGCTACGGCAAGGACCTGTCGATGTACGGGTTGGAAGACTACACCGTGGTTCGCCACGTGATGTTCAAACACTGACCGCCCACGACCCAGATAGCCCAGATCATTTTTCAAGAGGTTTGCATGAACATCGAGACATTCGAAAGGCTCGAGTCTAACGTGCGGATGTACTGCCGTGACTTGCCGCTGGTGTTCGATACCGCCCAAGGCAGCAAGATCCGGGGCGAAGACGGCCGCGAGTACTTGGACTTCTTCGCTGGCGCCGGCGCCCTGAACTATGGCCACAACGACCCGCGCATGCGCGATGCCTTGATCGCGTATCTGTCGTCCAACGGCGTGACCCACGCCCTCGACCTGCACACCACCACCAAGCGCCAGTTTCTCGAAGCGATCGAGCGCGACCTGTTCAAGCCACGCGGCTGGGACTACAAGGTGCAGTTCACCGGCCCGACCGGTGCCGACGCCGTCGAGGCGGCGTTGAAACTAGCGCGCAAGGCGACGGGGCGTACCAAGGTCGTCTCGTTCTATGGGGCTTACCACGGCATGACCGCCGGCGCCCTGGCCGTCACCGGCA
The DNA here is from genome assembly GCF_046230975.1 of Pseudomonas sp. KCJK9058. Taxonomy (NCBI): domain Bacteria; kingdom Pseudomonadati; phylum Pseudomonadota; class Gammaproteobacteria; order Pseudomonadales; family Pseudomonadaceae; genus Pseudomonas; species Pseudomonas sp. KCJK9058. Next base: position 20,386 of record NZ_JBJJLR010000002.1, on the reverse strand, counting down.
ACCGCACTCGCCGTGGCCCTGGGCTTTCCACCGACGTGGTGTTCGTGCCGTACGAAGACAGCCCCTACGGCGAATTCGACAGCATTGGCTTCCTCGAGCGCCTGGCCAACGACCAGGGCAGCGGCTCGGAGCTGCCAGCGGCGGTGATCGTCGAGTCCGTGCAGATCCAGGCCGGCGTCTACCCGGCTTCCAACGAATGGCTGCAACGCTTGCGCAAGTGGACCAGCGATCACGGCGTGTTGCTCATCTGCGACGAAATCCAGGCCGGCTGCGGGCGCACCGGCGACTTCTTCGGCTTCGAGCGCTCCGGGGTGGTGCCAGACCTGATCACCTGCGCCAAATCGATCGGCGGCTTCGGCCTGCCGATGGCGATCGTGTTGATTCGCGCCGGGCTGGATGTGTGGCAACCGGGCGATCACATCGGCACCTTCCGCGGCAACCAACTGGCCTTCTTGACGGCCCAGATCGCGCTCGGCTATTGGCGCGATGAGTGGTTCCTGAAGTTGCTGGCCACCAACTGCGCGGCCATGGAGCGCGCGGTCGCCGGTTTCGCGGAAATTCCTGGCGTCGCCTCCGCGCGCTGTCGCGGCATGATCGCCGGCATCGACTTCGGTCGCGGCAACGTCGCATTCGCCAAGGATGCCCAGCAGCGTGTGCTGCAGGCGGGTGTGCTGGTCGACCGCTGCGGCCCGAACGGCGAAATCATCAAGCTGATGCCACCGGTGAACACCCCGACCGACCAGCTTGAAGAAGGCCTGAAAGCCTTCGGCGAATCGGTCGCGGCAGCGTTTAGCCAGTAACTGCACGGGCCTGCGGTGCGGCCTGTATCGATACAGCGCCGCATGCAGGCTCATCGCATGCAGTCGACAACCCGTTCGTGGCAGGAAATCACACCAATGAGCAACGTCACTTCAACCATCCAGAATGACTTGGCTTCATTCATACACCCCAACACCAACCTGGCGCAGCACCAGGAAATCGGCCCCCTCGTGATCGCCGGCGGCGACGGCGTGCGGGTCTTCGATGAGCAAGGCAACGCCTACATCGAGGCGATGTCGGGCCTGTGGAGCGTTGCCTTGGGCTTCAGTGAAAAGCGCCTGGTCGACGCCGCCGTCGAGCAGTTCAGGCAACTGCCCTACTACCACAGCTTCAGCCACAAGACCAACGCCCCGGCGGCGGCGCTCGCCGCCAAGCTGGCCGAGCTGGCGCCGGGCGACCTGAACCATGTTTTCTTCACCAATTCAGGCTCCGAAGCCAACGACTCGGTGGTGAAGATGCTGTGGTACGTGAACAACGCGCTGGGCAAACCGCACAAGAAGAAATTCATCTCTCGCCAGCAGGCCTATCACGGTGCCACCATCGCTGCCGGGAGCCTTACCGGCATCCCCTCGATTCATCGCGACTTCGACCTGCCGGCCATCCCGGTTCACCACCTGACGTGCCCGAACTTCTACCGGTTCGCCCGGCCAGGGGAAACGCAGGAAGCCTTTTCGGCCCGCCTGGCGAACGAACTGGAGCGCTACATCCTCGCCGAAGGGCCGGAAAGCATTGCCGCCTTCGTCGGCGAACCGGTGATCGCAGCGGGCGGCGTGATCCCTCCTCCCACTGGCTACTGGGCGGCGATCCAGGCAGTGTGCAGGCGCTACGACATTCTTGTGGTGATCGACGAGATCGTCACCGGTTTTGGCAGGCTGGGCACGATGTTCGGGGCTCAGCTGTACGACATCCAGCCCGACATCATGGTGCTCTCCAAGCAGCTCACCTCTTCCTACCAGCCGCTGGCGGCCGTGGTGGTGTCCGATGCCATCAACGATGTACTGGTGAGCCAGAGCCAGCGCCTGGGGGCATTCGCCCATGGCCTGACCTGCACGGGCCACCCCGTCGCCACCGCGGTTGCGCTGGAAAACATCCGCATCATCGAAGAGCGCGACCTGGTTGGCCATGTCCAGCGCCTAGCCCCCATGTTCCAGCGCCACCTGCGCGCGTTCGAAGACCACCCGCTGGTCGGCAACGTCCGAGGCGTCGGGCTGATGGGCGGGATCGAACTGGTTGCGAACAAGGCCACCGGCCAACCGTTCGCCCAACCAGGTGCACTGGGTGGCTACGTGTTCAAACAGGCCCACAAGCATGGGCTGATCATTCGCGCCCTCTACGACACGATCGCGTTCTGCCCGCCGTTGATTACCACGCAGGGCGACATCGAAGCGATCTTCAGCGCCTTCGAGCGCACGTTGGCTGACGCAACAGACTGGGCCCGATCGCAGAACCTGCGGTGAGCAAAGGCTCTCCCGTGGGGCCTCACATAAAACAACAATCAAGAGGCTTTGAACGTGCGCGAACAAAATGATGAAAGTTTCGAGTTTGATGTGTCCGTGGTCGGGCTCGGTGCGATGGGAACGCTCATGGCACACGCGTTGCTCAAGCAAGGCAAACGCGTGGCGATCTGGAATCGATCACCCGGCAAGGCTGCGTCGCTCGTCGCCGCTGGCGCTCACCTGTGCGACAGCGTTGAAACCGCGCTGGTTGCAAGCCCGGCCACGATCTTCGTGCTCCTGGACAACCACGCGACCCACGAGGTGCTCGGGATGCCAGGTGTGATGCATGCACTGGCCAACCGTACGATCGTCGATTACACCACCAACGCCCAGGACGAGGGACCGGCGCTTCAGGGCCTCGTCAATCGGGCGGGCGGCCATTACGTCAAAGGGATGATCGTGGCCTACCCGCGCAACGTCGGCCATCGCGAAAGCCACAGTATTCATACCGGCGATCGTGAGGCCTTCGAGCAGCACCGGTCGCTGCTTGAAGGGCTCGCCGGCCATACGGTGTTCCTTCCCTGGGGCGAAGCATTGGCCTTCGCGAGCGTGCTCCACGCCCATGCGTTTGCCGTGATGGTTGCGTTCTTCGAGGCCGTGGGTGCGAGCGAACGGTTTGGCCTGTCGGTTTCGAGGACAGCCAGGCTCCTGCTCGACACGTCACGCTTTTTCGTCGCCGACGCACTCGAGGAAGCGGCACGCCGGCTCGAAGCGCAGGATTTCGCAGGCGACCAGGCGAGGCTCGATGTACATGTAGATGCCTTCGCGCACATTGCCCAATCCCTGCATGCACAGGGGGCCTGGACGCCAGTGTTCGACGCGGTATGCCAAGTCGCGCAGCGCGCGGCATCAATGGGCTATGGCGACCAGGACATTGCAGTCATCACCCAGTCATTCGCCCACGACAAAGCGCCTGGGCACTAACCGCGTGATACTGGCCTTTCGGATCGAACCTGAAGACAACAACAATAAAAATCGCTGGAGGATCATATGCGCCGATTTGGTTTTCTACTGGCCGTGTTGACGCTGGCCGTTTTCCTGAGTGCCCTGCTTGCCCCCAGGCCTTCTCTCGTCAACCGAGCGGCGGCGCAGCACATGGGGCATCCGATCACCAACATCGGCGAGATTTTCAGGGGGTATTAACGAGGTATCACCTGGCCGCTGGCACGCATCCGCCAGCGGCCGCAGGTAATCAATGATCGACCGCACCGCTGGCGCCAAGGCCGGTCTGGCCCCTTACGAACTGGTCGGCGAACGCCGCCCTTTCTGCCTTGGCTCGCGCAGTCCGGTCTAGCCGGGAAACGCCATACGCCACCGCAAACGCCAGCGGCATGGAGAACAGCGCAGGCTGGGTATAGGGGAACAGCGGCTCGGCAAAGTGCAACACATCCACCCACACGAGCTTGGAAAGCACCACGAAGCCCATGGCGCTGATCAACCCCACGTAGCCACCGGCCAACGCGCCGCGCGTGGTCAACCCCGACCAGAACATCGACAGGAACAGCACCGGGAAGTTGGCCGACGCTGCGATGCCGAACGCCAGCGCGACCATGAAGGCCACGTTGATGTTTTCGAACACGATGCCCAGAGCTATCGCCACCAACCCAAGCCCGAGGGTGGCCAGCTTGGTCACCCGCAGCTCCTGCGACTCGCTGGCCGCGCCCTTCATGATCACCCGCGCATAGAGATCATGGGCGATGGCGGAAGCACCCGCAAGCGCCAGGCCTGACACCACGGCCAGGATGGTGGCGAAGGTCACGGCAGACAAAAAGCCCAGCAGCAGGTTGCCGCCTACCGCCTTGGCCAGGTGCATGACCACCATGTTGCCCCCGCCCAGCAGCTTGCCACCCACCAGCCCGCCTTCGAAAAACTGCGGCTGCTGGCTGACGATCACGATCGACGCCAGGCCCAGCAGGAAAATGACATTGAAAAAGTAGCCGATGAATCCGGTGGCATAGAGCACCGACTTGCGCGCCTCACGGGCATCGCTCACGGTGAAGAAGCGCATCAGGATATGCGGTAGCCCGGCAGTGCCGAACACCAGCCCCAGGCTCAGCGACAGCGCGGTCAATGGGTCGGCCAGCAGGCTGCCGGGCGCCAGCAGGCGCTCGCCCAGGGTATGGGTGTCCATGGCCTGGGTGACCAGCGTGTCATAGCTGAAGTCGAACTCGCGCAGCGCCAGGAACAGCACCAGCGAACCGCCTACCAGTAGCAGGAACGCCTTGATGATCTGCACCCAGGTAGTTGCCACCATGCCGCCAAAGGTGACATACAGCATCATCAGCGCGCCAACGATCACCAGGGCGATGTGGTAGTCCAGGCCGAACAGCAGCCTGATCAGCTGCCCGGCCCCGACCATCTGCGCCACCAGGTAGAAGCACACCACGGTCAGCGAGCCGATGGCGGCCATGGTGCGCACCTTGCCTTGGGCGAGGCGGTACGAGGTGATGTCGGCGAAAGTGAAGCGGCCCAGGTTGCGCAACCGCTCGGTCATCAACAGCAGCAACACCGGCCAGCCCGCGAAGAAGGCGATGAGGTAGATGTAGCCGTCCATGCCGGAGGTGTAGATGAGCGCGGTGATCCCCAGCAACGTCGAGGCGGACATGTAGTCACCGGCCAACGCCAGGCCGTTCTGCCAGCCCAGGATGCCGCCACCGGCGCTGTAGAAGTCCGCCGTCGAGCGGGTGCGCCGCGCTGCCCACCAGGTGATGCACAAAGTGAAGAGCACGAACACCATGAACATGCCGATGGCATGCAGGTTCAGCGGCTGACGTTGACCCGCGTCGAGCGCAGGCGATGCCAACAGCAGGCCGGAGTGCAGCAACAAAGCCAGAGGCAGTAGTGTCTTCATGCGCCCTGCTCCTCTTCCAACCCGGCAACCAACGCCTGCGTCAAGCGGTCGAACTCGCCATTGGCCCGGTACACATAGAACGCCGACAGCGCACAGAAGAACACGAACAGGAAACCGCCGGCCGCGACGCCGAAGGTCATGTTCGACCCCTCGGCCAGGCGCCTGGCGATCAGCTCGGGCCAAAACGATACCAACGCGATGTAGCCATAGAACGTGGTCAGGATCAGCACGAACAGGCTCAGGGTAAAACGGTTTCTGCGCGTCACCAGTTGCTGGAACCGGGCACTGGCGCGAACACGCGCGTATAACAGGCTGGACATGGGACACCTCGATCAATGTACTTGTTGTTATGGGGTGTGCAGGTGTTGCCGCTCGATCAAGGCTCGGCGTCGGCGGTCTGCGCCTCCTGTTGCCGGGCCCACTCGCGCAGGACGAACTTCTGGATCTTGCCGGTGGCGGTCTTGGGCAGCTCCGTGAGCGACACATGTCGCGGCGCCTTGAAATGCGCCAGGCGCTCACGGCACCAGCGGATCAGGTCCGCTTCGGTGACCGTGGCCAGCGCATCTGGGCGCAGGGTGACGAACGCATGAGGGGTCTCGCCCCAGCGCGAATCCGGGCGCGCCACCACTGCGGCCTCGACCACATCGGGGTGCTGGTAGAGCACTTCTTCGATCTCCAGCGAGCTGATGTTCTCGCCGCCGGAAATGATGATGTCCTTGGCCCGGTCCTTGATTTCCACGTAGCCATCCGGGTGCAGCACGGCCAGGTCGCCCGTGTGCAGCCAGCCGTTGGCCAATGCGGCCCGGGTGGCCTCTGGGTTGTGCAGGTAGCCTTTCATCACGGTGTTGCCGCGCACCACCAGCTCGCCAAGGGTAAGGCCGTCGGCTGGAACCGGGCGGCCGGTATCGGTATCCAGCACCGTGGCCTCCTCGAGCATCGGGTGGGCGACACCCTGGCGGCTCATGAACTGCGCCCGGGCCTCAAGTGGCAACTCGTCGACCCCCGGCTGCCACAGGCACAATGTGCTGGGGCCGTAGCTTTCGGTCATGCCATAGGCATGGGTGATGTTGAAGCCACGCGCCTCCATCGCCGCGATGACCGCACTGGGCGGGGCAGCACCGCCAGTGATCACCGATACCGGCACCGGAGGTGCACTGGCATGCTCGGCGTGGATCAGCATCGACATCACCACCGGGGCGGCGCTCAGGTGAGTCACGGCATGCTCGGCGATGGCGGCGTTGATCGCATCAGGCTGGACCTTGCGCAGACACACGTGGGTGCCACCGGACAACGTCACCGCCCAGGTATGGCTCCAGCCGTTGCAGTGGAACATCGGCAAGGTCCACAGGTAGACGCTGCGCGGCCCCAACTGGAAGATCAGCGCCCCAGCGCAGGCGTTTAGGTAGGCTCCGCGGTGATGCAGCACCACGCCCTTGGGGTTCCCCGTGGTGCCGGAGGTGTAGTTGATGGCGATCGACTGCCATTCGTTCTGTGGCGCACTCAAGGGTCGCGCGGGGTCGCCCTGGGCCAGGAACGCTTCGTAGTCCAGGTCGAGGGCCAGGTCGGCGCGCTCGGCCTGATCATCGTCGATGCCCACCAGCAAAGGCGGCGCATCGAGCATGGCCAGCGCCTGACTGGCCACGGCACCGAACTCGCGATCGCAGATCAATACCTTGGCCGCGCAGTGACGCAGAATGAAGGCAATGCTGCGCACCTCCAGGCGGATGTTGATGCACACCAGCACCGCCCCGGCACCGGGCACGCCATAGTGGGCCTCGAGCATTTCCGGGATATTCGGCGCCAATATCGCCACCCGCTCGCCCGGCTGAACACCGACCCGCTCCAAGGCACTGGCCAGGGCGCGGCTGCGCTCATGCAATTGACGGTAGCTGTAGCGCCTTGCGCCATAAACCACCGCATCGCGCTGCGGGTACACCTGGGCGGCACGCTTGAGGAACGACAGCGGGGACAGCGGGACATGGTTGGCTTCGTTGGGAGCAAGCTCATGTTCGAGGGTTGGAACCATCATGGCAGGCACCTCATCGACACATTGCTCAGATTTTGCACGCACACACCTACCTCCTGTTCTTGTTGTTATTGCGCCAGGGCGCGTTACAGGCTGCTGCACAGATGGCCGCCATCGACCACGATCTCAGCGCCGCTCATCGCCCGCCCAGCATCGCTGGCGAGCAGCAGCAAGGCGCCGTCCAGGTCCGACGGCACGCTGAAGCGTCGGCTGGGGATACGCGAACGCAACTTGTCACCGGCCTCGCTGGCCAGGAAGGCCTCGTTCAAATCAGTCATCACGTAGCCGGGCGCTAGGGCATTCACCCGGATGCCATGGCGCGCCAACTCCAGCGCCATGGCGCGGGTCAGGTGGGCCAAGCCGGCCTTGGCCGCCAGGTAAGGGCCGACGGCACCGGCCACACGGCAGGCGAGGATCGAGGTGACATTAATCAAGCTGCCCCCCTTCCCCGCCACCACCATGCGCCGGGCGCTTTCCTGGGCCACGGCCCAGGCGCCCTTGAGGTTGGTGTCGAGCACGTGGTCCCAGGTTTGATCATCGCAGGCCAGCAAAGGCTGGCTGTCGCTCACCCCCGCATTGTTGACCAGGACATCCAGTGGGCCGGCGGCATCGAGCACCCGGCAGATGTCCTCACGGCTGGTCACATCGAGGGCAAAGGCCCGCGCCCGCCCTCCAGCCACCTCGATGGCCTCCACCAACGCCCGCAGCGGCGCCTGGCGCCTGGAGGTCACCACCACCTCGGCGCCTGCAGCGGCCAGGGTCATAGCGAAGTGACGGCCCAGGCCGCTGGAGGCCCCGGTCACCAGGGCGCGACGCCCGTCAAGGGCGAACAGTCGGACAAGGTTCGGCTGCATCAGTGGACCTCCAGGCGCTGGTCGAGCAGCTTCTTCGCCAGGCTCATGCGGTGCACTTCGCTCGGACCGTCATAGATGCGGAACGGGCGAATGTCGCGGAAGATCCGCTCCACCACGGTGTCCCCGGTCACCCCGCGGCCACCCAATACCTGGACGCAACGATCGACCACCCGCCACAGCGCCTCGGCGCTGATCACCTTGGCCATGCTCGAATCGACATTGGCGCGCCGGCCCTGGTCGAGCACCCAGGCGCAGTGCCAGACCGCCAGTCGCACCACGTGCAGGTCCATCATGTTGTCGGCGAGCATGAAGCCCACGCCCTGGTGCTCGCCCAGCGGCTTGCCGAAGGCGTCACGGGTGCGCGCATAGTCGCAGGCGATGTCGTGGGCGCGGCGCGCGGCACCGAGCCAGCGCATGCAATGAGTCAAGCGTGCGGGCGCCAGGCGCACCTGGGCATAACGGAAGCCCTTGCCGATCTCGCCGAGGACATCGCTCGCCGGGATACGCAGGTTGTCGAAACGCAGCTGCCCGTGACCGCCGGTAAAACAGCTGTCCAGCGAGTCCAGCTGACGTTCATGGATGATGCCGTCGCGCTTCATGTCGGTCAGGAACATGGTCGCCGTGCCATCCTCCATGCGCGCCATGATGATGCCGAAGTCGGCGCCTTCGGCCCCGGTAATCAGCCACTTGCGGCCATTGATCAGGTAGTCGTCGCCATCGCGGGTGGCGGTGGTGCGCAGCATTGAGGGGTCCGAGCCGGAGCCGGGCGCGGGCTCCGTCATGGCGAAGCAGGAACGGGCATGGCCCTGGACCAGCGGGCGCAACCAGCGGTCTTTCTGCGCCTCGGTGGCGACCACGTCCATCAGGTGGATGTTGCCTTCGTCCGGCGCATGGATATTCAGCGCTACCGGGCCCAGCGGCGAGTAGCCGGCTTCTTCGAAGACGATCGCCTTGGCCACATGGCTCAGTTCCAGACCGCCCATTTCGCGGCTGGCGTGAGGCGTCAGCAAGCCAGCGGCGCGGGCGCGGGCCACCAGGTCCTGGCGCAGTGCGTCGCTGGGGCCGTGGCTGTCCTGGCGGGGGTCGTTCTCGAATGGGATGACCTGTTCGGCAATGAAGTCTCGAGTCGTGGCCTGCAAGGCGAGCAGTTCGTCCGGGAGAGTGAAGTTCATGGCTGTCCTTGTGTGTTCTTGTCTATCGGAGGAATGGGGTGGTCGATTCGGTTTCAGGGCAAGGCCTTGGGGTTGCTGATCGCCAATCGGGCAACGGTGATCTGGCGCAATGTCTCGACCAGGGTGCGCCGGGTTTGCGGGGCGTCATGGCTGCCCTGGCGAATGGCGCGAGCCAGTTGGCGGCGCAGGTCGGGCAATGTCGACGGCGCGTCATCGACCAAGGCGGCCAGACGCGCCTGTTCCTGATCCTCGGCCTGAGCACCCAAGCGGTTTTCGCGGGCCGCAATGGCCATGGCGTTCGCGATCATCAGGGCCGGGTAACGCAACTCGCCAGGCAGCGCTGGCAGCAGTTGTTCCAGAAGCGTCGCGCGGGCAATCTCGAGCAATTCGTGGGCGTTGGGTTGGGTCATGGCGCTTCGGCTCCGGTCATGTGCAGGATGTCGAGTTCGAGCTCCGGCAACAGCCGGGCTGTCAGTGCCAACTCGAGCGACGGTTCTTCACCGGACAGATGGCGCTGCCCTTGCTGCAAGGCAATCACCGCCCAGCGCAGGGTGGCCATGACTTGCCAGTAGTGGAGCTGACTGCGCTCGATGCACAGCGAGGAGACCTCGTGATAACCCCGCAGGAAGTCCTCCAACTGGCCGATGCCACCGGCTTCGAGGTCTGGGCGGGTGAAGCGCCAGCAGCGGGCGGTGAACCAGCCGAGGTCCTCGCAAGGGTCGCCCCAGCCGGTGAACTCCCAGTCGAGCACGGCCTCCAGCCCGTCTTCGCTGGTCAGGTAGTTGCCGGTGCGGTAGTCACGGTGCAACAGGCACAGGGTGCTGCTGCGCGGCGCATGCAGCTCGCACCAGCGCAGGCCCCATTCCAGCACCGGATAGGCATCGGCGAGGGTGTCGAGGTAGCGGCGGTAGGCATCGATGGTCGCCAGGGCCGGCGAGCTGTCCGGAACGGACAGGAAGCCCAGCGTGGCGCACGGCGGGCGGACCTGATGCAGACGCGCCAGGTTGGCGCCAAGCTGCGCCGCCAGTTGCACCCGGCCCTGAGGGCCGGCGCCGGCGCTGAGCGCGCGACCGGCAGCGATACCCGGCACATACTCCATCAGGAAGAACGCCCGCCCATGCACGCGCACATCGCGGCACAGCCAGAGCGGTCGTGGCACTTTCACGCCGGCCTGGTGAACCACCTGCAGCACGGCGAACTCCTGTTCACGGTCAAGGCTGGCGGGTAGCGCTGAAAGCGCATCGCTGCGCAGTACCCAGCGCCGGGCACCGGCCCACGGGCCGCCTTCGATCAGCAGGTCCAGCAGCCAGTTTTCCTGGATGGCGCCACCGCTCAGGCGCTTGCGCGCCTGGATGACTACCCGCGTTGCCGAGGCCTGCTCGCGGATGAACTCGGCCAGGCGATGATCGTCAGTCATGGCCGCGAACGTATCGCTGGCCTGGGAAATCGTTGGTGAACTGCTCATGGGTCTGTAGGCCCTGCCTTTGGTTTCTGGGTTGGCACAAGCCCAAGAGCAAGGCCTGGGCCAACTCGTCAAGCGTCAGCCACAGGCCGCATGCAGCCTGGGTTCTGACAACTCACCGATGAGCGAAAGTCAGGCTGCTCGTTGCATATTTGCAAGCTATTGATTCATTATCGAAACATTTCAAATATGAACAGGCCCCGTGATGGATGCTCTTGCCTCCCAGGTCGTCGTGCTGATCAGCCACTTGCAGCGCCCCCAACAACGGAGCCGGCTCGCCCATGTGGTGGCCGGGCTCACGACGGACTACCCCGATACCCGTATCGAAGTCCTCGACACCTCGGTGGCTGAAGCACTGCAAACCGCCCGAGAACTGGAGCAGGCAGGCAAGGTCGATGTGTTCGTCTGCGCCGGGGCGACCGCCGCCTACCTGCGCAAACACCTGACACGCCCGGTATTGGCGATGCGCGTGGGCAGTGGCGACCTGCTACGGGCATTGGGGCAGGCCCGCGAACGCTCCTCCCAGGTGGCCGTGCTCAGCTACAACCACATCAACCACGACCTGCAAGCCATGGCCGCGCTCTTCACCGTCCAGGTTCACCAGGCCGCCTACACCTCCCTGGAAGAGGCGCGCCAGGCCGTCGAACAGGCGGCCCAGCTAGGCTGTCGCAGCATCATCGGCTCGTCGACGGTGGTGGAGCTGGCGGAGCAGGCAGGGCTGCATGGCGTGCTGTCGCTGAGCGAAGAAACCGCGCGCAAAGCGCTGGAGGAAGCCCTGGGCATTCTCGACACTCAACGCGTCGAGATCGCCAAACGGCGGCATCTGAATGCCGTGCTGCGGCATATCCCCGACGGCGTTGCAGCGGTCGACAACCAAGGCGTGGTGCAGTCGCTCAACCCGGCCCTTGCGCAGCTGCTGGACCTGCCGGTTAGCGCAGCGTTGGGCCGGCCGCTGCAGCAGCTGTGCCCGGAACTGGACATGCAGCAGGCGCTGCAGGAAGGCACGGGTGAAGAAAATCGCGTGATGCGGCTCGGCTCGCACGTCGTGGTGAGCAATTTACTGCCTATCCTGGAGAACGGCGAACGTACCGGCCTGGTCCTGACCTGCCAGGACATCACTGTTGTGCAACGTGCCGACCAGCGCATCCGATCCACCCGCCGCCCCGGTGCTTTCACTGCCCGTTACCGGCTCGACCAGCTCAACGGCAACAGCAAGGCCAACCGCGAGATGCTGCAGTTGGCCAAGCGTTTTGCCACCAGCCATTCGACCATCCTGATTACCGGTGAAAGCGGCACCGGCAAGGAACTGCTCGCCCAGGGAATCCATAACGAAAGCCCGCGCCGGCAAGGCCCCTTTGTCGCCATCAACTGCGCGGCGTTTCCCGAGTCGTTGCTGGAAAGTGAATTGTTCGGCTATGAGGAAGGCGCCTTCAGCGGCTCGCGCAAAGGTGGCAAGCAAGGCCTGTTCGAAGCGGCACACCGCGGCACGCTGTTCCTCGACGAGATCGGCGACATGCCGGTTTCGCTGCAAACACGCCTGCTGCGCGTGCTGCAAGAGCGCGAAGTCCTACGCCTGGGCAGCACCGAACCGATTGCCATCGACGTGCGCATCATTGCCGCCACCCACCAGGACCTGCGCAGCGCCATGGACGATGGCGATTTCCGTACCGACCTGTATTTCCGGCTCAACATCCTGCGTCTGCAGACCACCCCGCTGCGAGAGCGCCCTGAGGACATTGCCCTGATCTGCCGGGGCATCAGCCAGCGCCTGCTCGTTCAGGGGCAACCACCGGGAGCTGCAGACATCCACGCCGCACTGCTGCCGTACCTTGAACGCTATGCCTGGCCGGGCAATGTCCGGGAACTGGAGAATGTGATCGAGCGCGCGATGCTCTCGGCACGCGAACTGCTTGAAGAACACCGCGTGAACGAGCAGTACCTGGCACGCGTGCTACCTGAACTTTGCGAAGGCCCTCCCCCTTCACCCGCCCGGAAAAAGTCGTCAGGCGAAACGGACCTGCACACCATCGGCAAGGTCGCGCAACTACGCTATGTAAAGGAAACGTTGGAAAGCTGCCACGGCAACCTCGACGAAGCCGCCCGCCGTCTCGGCATCAGCCGCACAACCTTGTGGCGGCGCTTGCGATCTGCCAACTGAATGAAAGCCCCAACCCCATGTTCAACCCATGACGTCTGGTTGGACAGTCTCAAGGCCCGATACCGTCTAATCATCCGCCAACTTGAATGGCTCGACGTACATCGCCGGGTTGCTAGCGACTTTGTTGTGGGGGGCGCTCAACCTGTTTAGTTAACTGGAGATACTCATTCTGCGAGCGCTTCGCCCTATATCAGATCCGGCGACTATGCGCGGTGTACTGTATCGTCCGGCATTCTTGCTCAGTCGCCTGAGGACCATGCTGATGCAGTCGGAGCAGTCGGAGTAGGACAGTATGGCGCCCGGAGGTGCGTTTTCGCGATGTGCATGTTCAGCCGGTCTGGACGCGACTGACCGCTTTCGACCCAAACCGGCCCTTCGCAAAGGGCCGCAATGGGCAAACGCTGCGAGTCACGGACGCTGCCTTCGACCCAGCGCAATCCTTCATCACGTTCGACTACAGCTGACGGGGATCGGTGAATTCCGTAACGCCTGCGTCAGCGTACCGTTGTACCCAGACCGGCTGGATACCGCAAAAACCTGTTCGCTGTTAACGGAACTCGAAAGCGGTTTACGGCTATCCGTTAAAAGCGAAGAGCCAGAAGTACCAGACCTATCAGCGCTTGGTATAGAACATATTTCGCCGCGCAGTTGGAACGTCCCACTGGCCGCTGAAAGATGGCAGCGTGGCAGCCGACAGCGACGCGTCGATATCGAAGTGATAGTGCGCTCTTGCGCTACATTGACGCCCTGGCAGCTCCTGATTCGTGAACGGCATGAGAGCATCTCAATGCTAGGCAACTTGACGCTGCTTAACTTCAGCGTCAATAGGACGGCGCAACACTGCGATTTCGCGGCGAAACGCGACAAGCTGATGCCAATGCTGGCCTTGGACTCAATGTCCCATTGATTGCTAGCTCTGCGTGGGACGAAGCCGCGATTTCAGCCAGAGTCCATGCCCTCGCCAAAATAGCATTGACGATCTGTCCTAAAAACGAATGATGACCTCCCACCCAGCACAGCAGATGGGTCTATTCACGCTCCAGACTACGAGCATCTGCGGTGACCGCCTCCACAACCCCCGCCAGCTCCCGTACCAGGTCAGGCTCGAAGCGCTCCAGGTAAGCTGCGATAGTCTGATTGCGCAGCATGCGAGACACATAGCCCTTGGCAACCACGAGTACCAGCATGGTTTCGCCAAGGGTGTCTTCAACCAACCGGTAGTCGTGGTAGAGCTTTTCCATCTCCCGCTCCATGCGTGCAATGTCTTCAGCAGTCACGCCCTCACTGACTTTCTTTGCCTCGACCAGCTGTTCAGGACGCGTTGCGGCCAAGACCATTTCGGCGTAGCGGCCAGTAAAACAGTTAGCGGACATCATCATCTCGACTAATTCGATCTGGCGCATAGGCTTCATCTTGCGCAGCACACGAAAGACCGCCTGACTGACCATTCGCGTTTTCAGCATCTCAGCGACTTCCGGCGCAATTCCCCGCAGCAAACGCTGGCGCTCGCGGATGCGTCCAACGTTGACGCTCAAGACTTCGGCAATCCGCTCGGCGGTCGTTCCTTTGCGAATGGCCTCCAGAATCATCTTGTGCTCTTGAATTGGGGTAAGTCGGTTGATCTGCCGGTTGTAGGTGAAGCCTTCGTCATCTGTCGCCAACAGACACAACGCGTCTTTTGCACCCAACTGTACGAGCGCAGCTAGTCGCAAATGACCATCCAACAACAGATAACGGGGCTCCTCTCCTGCCTCGTGAACCGGCTCGGGATGCACCGCAAGCGGTTCAACCACCCCCAGCTCACGGATGGAAGCTAGGATCGCCGCATACTTGACGGAGGTCAGCATATCGTGGGTGACTTGGCGAGAGGGCAAGATCAGCGGTAAGCGGACGGTAATTAGATCAGGCTCAAAGGCACGCTTGACGACAGTCATGCGTCCCCCTGAATACGCTCGGCCAATACCTGCGGCATATCTTCAATGCCTTCGCTGCGTAACATTGAGCGAAAAAATTCATCGGCTAGTAACCGACGCAATGCGGTCACGACGAAGAGCAATCGTTGCTCACTGATGTCGGCCTTCTTCACCATCAGGCGCTGACGGCGCACCTCAGTCTGATAGGCGGTTAGCAACTGGCGGGGAGTGGTCATGCGCTCGCCTCCCTGATGCTTACCATAATCTTTCCCTAGAACCCGTCGACGGTCGATCAGACGGCGCACCTTGATGAGTTCATCCCCTTTCAACAGCCCACTTTCATAGGCCTCGACCATGGCGGCCTGGACCTGGGCATCGTCGGACCGTGCCACATGGATCGCGACTTTAATCGGTAGCCAGCCCTTTTCGACAGCAGCGATCAAGCGCTCCTCTCCTTGCCGCAACAGGATCAGAATCCCGCCGACATAGGCACGGTTCAAGCAGGTTTTCTGGGCAATCTGCCTGATGGAGTAACCACGCTCGTGCAGTACGTTGATCGCCATCAGCAAGTCGCGGTTCGAATGCTTGCGTCGCGCCAGATTCTCCACCAAGCTGATGAGATAGCGGTCCGCCTCAGCCGCCGTCACCACGACCGCCGGAATGGCCGACTCCCCCAGGACCTTAAAGGCTTCGAAGCGCCCCTGCCCACAAATAAGGTCGAAACTCGAACCATTACGGGTCACCGTGATCGGTCGTTTCAACCCCAGACTCGCAATGTTTTCCACCAGGCGTGCAAACACTTGTTGATTGCGACTACGCGGGTTGAGCACGCGAATATCCGCGAGTGGGATCTGCGCAATAGGCGCTGCCTGCGCCACATGAAGTGCAAGATGCTCTCCCGATGTGGCCATTACGCAGCGCTCCCCAGGGGTATACGTCGACTCAGGTCCGCCAGGATATCCAAGCTGTCGAACCGGTAGAGTTCCAGTTCGCGCGGATTAGTATCTCCCAGACGCAGGTGAGGTGCCGCCAAATCGATCATGGGAAAGAGGTAGTAATCAAGCACTTCCTGCTCACCTGGGAGCATGCGAACAGCGACCGTCAGGTCCGGTAATAAACCGAAGTCGAAGCGTAGCTGCCAACGTCTGCGCGGCGACTCTGAGCATTGACAGCGGCATAGCACCACCGAGATCGAGAACTCATCATTAACCCAAACCAGTTGGGTCTGGGGGTCGACCGAGATGCGTCCACCGACAAGACGAATGCGCTCCTGCGTGTCGACCAAGATCTGCGGATACAGCTCTCGCAGCCGGCGATTGGCCTCCAGAAAGCTGTAGTCCCGTGCGGGTGAATAACCAATCAGGCTGTAGCTGCGTAGCAAACTACCAAAGCGCTGGCGATAACAACTGCTGGATGGGCAATCCTCTTGCTCATCGATGATCAAACCAGACAGACAACCTCGCTCCGCAAATAGTTGCTTCAGCGTGGCCAGCATTTGCTCATCAGTCCAGTGCCGTGACCGCGCACGGATGATGGCCTGCGCCGCTAGAAACAAGGCGTGGTCGACCACTGAGGAGAAGGCACCGTCCGCCCGCACCAACTGATCAACTGGATTAGGTGTACGGGGCTGTTTCAGCTTGCCAGACGTGCGATTCCATACGTTGTTACCGATGTACTTTTCGTTGATCAGGACCTGATGCACTACGCCCCGTGTCCACGGCCGCTGGAAGTCTGTTAGCAGGCCACGCCGATTCAGTTGCGTTGCAATTTCAGCTTCGGTTCGACCTTCCCTGACAAAGGCCTGGTAAATGTCTTGAACGACCTGTTGTTCGGACTCAGGACCTGGAGTGAGGATCACCCGATCCGTCTGAAGGCTTTTGTACTCTCCCCGACCCAAGATTGCTTTAGGCTGCCCAGTCTGATCGATAAGTTGACGACGCAATCCATAGCCAGCCGGGCCTCCTTGTCGGTAGCCCAACTCGATCAGGCGCGACTGCCCCGCAAATACCTTGACGGACAGTTCACGGCTGTACTCACCGGCCATCATGCGCTTAACACTCTTGATAATGCTGGAGACCGGTGAGCCATCGTTAACGAACTGTTCGGCGCAGTATTCGACCCTGACACCCGCCTGCCGACATCGTACTTCGTAGCTGGCGCTCACATCAGGGTCCTGAAAGCGCCCCCAGCGACTTACGTCATAGACCAGAACCACAGAGAACTCGGACTGACCCGCGTCAACGTCTCGAAGTAGCTGCTGAAGAGCTTCCCGACCATCCAGGCTCAAGCCACTTTTCCCTGCATCGGTGTACACCCGGACGATCTCCAGCTCATGCGCTGCCGCATAAACGCGAATCGCATCCAGCTGGTTCTCAGTGGAGTACTGCTGGTGTTCCGTCGACATGCGGACGTAGGCAGCGGCTCTATTGCTGCCCTCTGCCAGGGATAGCTGTGCTCGTCTCATTTGTTGATCGATGCCCCCTCAGCGGCTTGGGGTCTACACCCATGCCAAGCCGTAGATTGCACTACGCCTACCGGCCTTCGTCAGATGCGCCACAAACGAATATAAATAGGAGCCACAGAAAAATGATCGCGAAAATGGGCAATCCTTTTCCAATCAATGCAGAAATCTACGCCGGCGCCGTAGCCGCTGCCTTACGTACCGAATTAGGCACGTCACATCGCGCAATCAAGACGCTGCGCAATTGGACCGATGCCAGTGAACGCACCGCTAAGCACTGGCTGGCGGGCAGCCATGGTCCCAGCGGCCTTCATTTGGTTGAATTAATGCGGCATTCGGACCATGCGCTTCAGGCAGTGCTTGAATTGGCACAGCGGAACTCGTCCGTGGCTGTGGTCTGGCTTCCCGCTTTGCGCGAGCGCTTGCTTGACGTCGCGGAAATGATCGAGGCTTGCCTGGGGCCTGGCAGCGCTCGCTGACAGCCCTTTGCGCGGTCTCCCGGTCTCTATTGCTGTAGCCTGAATCCTCCGTGTTCAGAAGATTCCAAGCCATTTAAAGTATGTAGATTCTGCATTTGAAGAGTGCGGGATATTCAAGGCTAAAAGGCTGGTAGCGGGACTACTGTTCAGCTGAATGCCCGCAATTTGCCGATTGCTGCCGCTCTCCACATGCAGCTTTGGGTCGAAAGCAGCCGGTCACGAATGCCCGCTTTCGACCCGAAGGAGACGGTGGCCTTTATGGCTTTGGGTACGGTTTCAGCTTCAATGTAAGCAATGAGGGGGAGGCTACAGAATTCGGAAAAAGTCGAACGGTAAGATCTCCGAATTCTGTGGGATTCCCTTCTAGGTCAGAAAGCCCCCCAAGCGATCAGATCCGTGGTACTGACTTACGCAACGGTGGGAGCGGGCGTAAGCAGCGCGACACACTCCTCGATGACATATTCCGGAATGCTCTCGAATTTATGCGGGTTGAGCTGCATTACGTACTCATTCTCGATGTGATAGGACTCGTTGATGAATTTGCGGATGACGCTGTCGTCGTGCTCATCATTGATGAGCCGGAACAGCTGGATTTTTTCATAACCCACAGCGGTAGCGTAAAACTTGGCCTTGATGGCCACCACATCCTTCACCTCAGCCACCAGGGCAATGTAATTAAAGTCGGCGATATGGTTGTTGCGGATTTGTGACTCGGCATCTGCCTGTTCGGCAGTCGTCATGTCCCGAATAGAAGATCCTGACTGAATCGTCGGGGTATCCCGCCCCTTGAAAAGGCTAGCAAGTAGGTTGTATTCCAGGCCTGTGTCGTCCAGCAGCTCGAAGTGTCGTCGCAGGTAGATTGCCTTAAGGACGGTGTCGGTAAGTGCCTCGATATTATCTTTGCAGATTTTGGCGAAGGTCTGGATATCGTTCCTCTCGATCGGAACTTCCGTTACAACCCCGGCGCGCGAAGATAAGAAGCAAGCAGATGGTTCGGCGGCTTTGAATATGGCGTTGGTACTTTTTATGACATCAATCGCGGGCTCGATGTCGTGGGTGAGCATCAGCGTGGTTATGCCGCGCAGACTGGCCTTACCCCGGAATAGCTCCTGGAGGATCGCAAATTTCTTGTTCTTGTCGAAAGATGAGATAGGATCATCCAATACGACTAAATCCGGTTTTTCACTGAGGACTTGATGCATGAATAGCACAAGCGCAAATGCGTTTTTTTCCCCGTAGCTCAGATGACGTGAGGCCGTCTCGATGTAATTCTCCTGGTCTTTGTGGATTAGCTTCATTTTGTAGGATTCTGGTTCGGCTACGATTTCAACAACGTATTTGTAGCCTGCAGACTTCAGGAAGCCATTGATGCTGTTCTGGTTGTCTTCGATGTTTTTTTTAATTTTCGCTTTATGTCGATTGATTTTCCCTTTGAGGCTACCAACTTTCCCAATCAAGTCATCCAGCTGAAGGTTGATAGGGTCGACGGTCTTGCGCGTCTCCTCAGAATCAAGCTTGTCGATTAAATTGAGCTCAATTTTCAAAGGTGTCAGTTGGTCGCCAATTTCTTCGAAATCGCGTAGAGAGAAAAAAGATATAGTTCGCAACCCCTCCAGCTTGTTGATCAATGCATCAATGTCCGCTTTGAGGCCCGTCAGGAAGCTTTGCTCCTCCGCCTGCAATTCAACCTTTGCCTTTGTCACATTCTCCAAATTCTCCCGACACTTCTCGCTGAAATATTTTCCTAGCCTGTCAATGATTCCGCGAAGGAGGTTAATGTGCCCGACGGCGTTGGAGTCATACTCTCTTTCGACGGCTAAGGCTGTGTCCTTCTGTTCTACGCTAGTCAGCGCTATTGAACAGTAGGGGCAGCTATCTGCTAATTGTAGAAATTCATTGCCTTTTACCTGCCATGCGATCCATTTGGCAGGTTCCTGACTTTTAATAAACGTCGAAAATGGTTGCAGGACATCAGGAATGTTTTCCAACTTATTGCCAGATCCGAATGCCTTGTGGATCTTGCTTGTCTTGGGGATGGCACCTGTCTTAGACTTTCCGAAGGCCTCCCGTAATTCCTTCAGATCGGTTACGACTTGTCCGATTTCAGCATTGTCGGAGAACGCTTTTCGGATACCCGAAAGCAGCGAATCGATATCAGCCATCTCCGCCAGATATTCCGGAGTTCTGATGAAAATCTCAAAACTATTTTTCACAATCTCATCTTTCTGGAACACGAATTGCTGCACATAGCTGTCGTCAAATACGAGGACTTTCCTGAGTTTGTCCACTCCCCGAACCTCCGGGGCTGGCATATCAGGCTTGCCGCGGTGCTTGAATGGGATCAACTCGTGGAGAGAGCCGTCAGCACGAATATGGCTGATAATAGCTTTCGCAATGGTGCTTTTTCCAAGGCCGTTTGGCCCATATTTTATGTTTAGCGCCCCTTCAGAAATAACTACATCTGCGCGGTCAATACTGTTGCAGTTGAGTACGGTAACTGTGTAGTTAGCCATGCGACCCCCTTAATCTTGAACAGAGTAGGCAATTAAAATTAGCAGCTATTTCTACAGTCGTCCGCGAATGTCCGATTTATTTGATTTGTAACCGGGAATCCACAGTATCCGGAGATTTTTGTACGTTAAACCGCGAGCGTCCACTTTTGGCCGATTTCTGCCCTTCGTGAACGGCAGCTTCG